>NZ_PCZU01000029.1:0-9785 GCF_002887785.1 Rhodococcus sp. ENV425 | reverse complement strand
CGGTCCGGGCCGGTTCCCGTCACGCGCTGTCGTCTCGGACGCCGCCGGAGGAGGCGCGTGCCGCGGTCGGGCACTGGGCGAGGATCGCGGCGCCCATCCAGCGTCGGAGATAGCGCCGCAGCTCGTCGTCGCTCCGCGGGGGGTTGCCGGGGGAGACGAAGAACGACTGCATCGTGCGCAGCACGTATTCGACGAGTTCGTGGAGTGCCGCGTCGTCGTACCCGTAGCGCTCCCAGTCGACGTCGAAACGCTTGATCATCGTCATCCCGAACTCGCGTGCCTCTTCGGAGGTGAGGCCGTCGGGATGGACGTTCGAGTACGTGCCCGTGAGCAGGATGCCCAGATGCGGCGTCCGGCGTACCTCGGCCAGGGTGTAGACCACGCCTTCGGTCATCGCGTCGACGGGATCCTCGATGCCGCGGATGTGCCGGGTCAGTCGAGCGAGGAATCCGTCGACCGATGCGATCGCCGCGGCCCGCATCAGTGCATCCGCGCTGGGGAAGTAGCGGTACACCGTCTGGCGGATGACGCCCAGCGACTCCGCGACATCGGCGATGCTGATGACGGAACCCGTACGCCCGATCAGATCGACTGCAGCGGAGACGATCCGGCGGGACGCTTCGTCGTCGTTCTCCGGTGGGCTGCCGCCCCACCCGCGTCTCCGTGCCACTGCTCCGCTTCCTCGGATCGCACCCGCATCCGGAACGGCGGGCCCTCCGCATGGTGGGGCCTGTCGGCCGTCCGCTCGAACGACCGACGGTAGCACGGGGTGGCCCGCCGCCCGCGGGGCCGTCCACGGTTTCGATAACACGTTCTCATCATACGTGTTGGTCGATCTATGTATGATAACGGCACCGCGGCGCGGGGCCTCTGCGGGGCCCCGGCCCAGCCCATTTCCGGACGACGAGGGGTAGCGCGTGACCGATCTGCAGATCCGAAAGATGAACTTCGCGTTCGAGGACTACGACGTGCCCTTCCTGTGGAACGACGCGAATCCGGCCTTCTCGAGCATGGCCAACGCGGTCTCGTTCCTGGCGATCGGCTTCGAGAAGATGATCGTGAAGATGATTCTCCAGACCAAGCCGCTGATCACCGACCCCGAGGTCGCCGCGGAGGCGGACGCGTTCATGCGTCAGGAGGGGCAGCACTCGACCGCGCACCGCCAACACGTCAGGGCCCTGATCAAGCAGTACCCGGGGCTCCGGGAGACTCTCGACGACGTCATCGGAGAGTTCGACCGGCTCACCGCGGAGACCTCGCTGAACTACCGGCTCGCCTACACCGCGGATCTCGAAGCGACCTTCACTCCGGTGTTCAAGCTGATGCTCGACAACGAGGCGGCCCTGTTCCGGCCCGGAGACGACCGGGTGGCGTCGCTGTTCATCTGGCACTTCGTCGAGGAGGTCGAACATCGGAGTTCGGCGCTCGTCGTCTTCGACTCCGTCGTCGGCTCCGACATCTACCGGATGCGCGTGGCCCCGTCGGTCTTCCGTCATGTGCTGAAGGTCATCCGGCTGGCCTGCGAGGGCTTCAACGAGCATGTTCCCTTGGCGGACCGGAGGATCGACGCTCTGTCGATGTTCGCGTCCTACCGGCGCAAGCAGCGCCTGCGCACGTGGTTGCCGCTGCTGCACGCGGAGGACCACGGCCCCCTGCCGCGCGCGTTCGACGATCTCCCGCTCGGTGAGCAACTCGTCGCCCTGGCGGGAGTCGTCCGGAGCCAGTTGCCGAAGCACAACCCGGCCCACGAGAAGCTGCCGGCACTCGCGGACGTGTGGTTCCGGCGCTACGAGGACGGCTACGACGTCACGCGCTGGTACACCGCCGACGCGGTCGCATCGTAGGGGGGCCGGAGCGATGACCGACCTGTGTTCACCCACCTTCGCCGAACTCGCCACGTCCCTGGGCTTCTCGTGCGAGGAGGCCGGTGGCCTCGTCGAGGTCCGCAACCCGTCGGCCCTGGAGAACTGGACCCTTCCGGTTCTCGAGGTCACCGTCGTGTTCGGTGCCGTGCTCGCGCTCGTGCTCGCCGTCGTGCGCCTGCGTCGCCACGGCGATCCCACCAACCTGGTGCTCTGGTTCGGCGCCACCGCCTACCTGTTCCTCATCGAGCCACCGCTGTACTTCCCCGCCGCATTCGGCATCGAGGAGCACGTGGACACGATGTTCGCCCACAACGTGTTCACGGTGGAGTTCCTGTGGGGCCGGCTCCCGCTGTACATCGTCGCGATCTACCCGCTGATGGCCACGCTGGCCTTCGAGATCGTCAGAATGCTGGGCGTTTTCCGGCGCTACGGGGTTCTCGTCGGTGCGGTCTGCGTGGGCTTCGTTCACCACGCGTTCTACGAGATCTTCGACCACCTCGGACCGCAGTTGCGATGGTGGCACTGGTCGGTGACGAATCCGGTCAACCAGCCCATGTTCGATGCGGTCCCGCTCCCGAGTGTGGTGGTGTTCGCCGCGCTCTGGCCGATGTCGCTCGCGTTGTGCGTGCAGTTCTTCGTCGGTCGCCACGCCGACCGCGGCCGGCACTTCTCCGGTCTCGAGCTGGTGTGGCGCACGGTCGTGATCGGCCTGCTGGCGTCGCTGGGCACGTTCGTCCTCCCGCTCCCGGCCACGGTCCTGGGCATGGGAAGCACGACGGTCCGGGGAGTGCTGTACGCGGTGGAACTGGTCGTCGTCACACTCGTCGCGAGCGTGGTGCTCGTGCGCCGATGGGTGCGGCTGCGGCGGGGCGAGCCGGACGTTCCTCCCTACACGAACCGCTTCGTCCAGGCCTACAGCGTGGTGTACCTGTGCGTCATGGCGTTCCTCTGGGCGACCGCGTTGCCCGACTTCCTCCGTGCCGTCGACGGCGTGACGAGCACCGGAGATCCGGTGGGAAACCTGTGGTACACGCTGGCGTGTTTCGTCGTCGCACTGCTGTGCGTCGCCGCCACGTTCACCGCACACCGCCGAGGGGGTGAACCGGGCGACAGATCGCCCGCGCACGAGCGGGACGCGGCGCACGCCGGATAGCAGATTCGGCGCACGCCGAGCGCGGCCGGCGGCGGGGAGGTCGCGCTCTCCGGCCGACGAGGCCGCAGACACGAGTCCACCCGCCTTGCGGAATCGCAAGGCGGGTGGACTCGTGACGAACTACGTGCGGAACCGGCTCAGCAGTCGTAGTACAGCTGGAACTCGTAGGGGTGCGGCCGCAGGTTGACCGGAGCGATCTCCTGCTCCCGCTTGATCGAGATCCAGGTCTCGATCAGGTCGCTGGTGAACACGCCGCCCTCGGTCAGGTACTCGTGGTCGCGCTCGAGGTTGTCGATGACCGATTCGAGGCTGGTGGGAGCCTGCGGGATGTTCTTGGCCTCCTCCGGCGGGAGCTCGTAGAGGTCCTTGTCGACCGGGGCCATCGGCTCGATCTTGTTCTTGATGCCGTCGAGACCCGCGAGCATCTGCGCGGCGAACGAGAGGTACGGGTTGCCCGAGGAGTCCGGGGCGCGGAACTCGAGGCGCTTGGCCTTCGGGTTGTTGCCGGTGATCGGGATGCGCACGGCGGCGGAGCGGTTGCGCTGGCTGTAGACCAGGTTGATCGGAGCCTCGTAGCCCGGCACCAGACGGTGGTACGAGTTGATCGTCGGGTTGGTGAACGCGAGCAGCGACGGCGCGTGGTGCAGGATGCCGCCGATGTACCAGCGCGCCAGGTCGGACAGGCCCGCGTAGCCGGACTCGTCGTGGAAGAGCGGCTTGCCTTCCTTCCACAGCGACTGGTGCACGTGCATGCCCGAACCGTTGTCACCGAACAGCGGCTTCGGCATGAAGGTCACGGACTTGCCGTGCTTCCAGGCGGTGTTCTTGACGATGTACTTGAACAGCTGCAGATCGTCGGCCGCACCGAGCAGCGTGTTGAACTTGTAGTTGATCTCGGCCTGACCGGCGGTGCCGACCTCGTGGTGGCCGCGCTCGAGTTCGAAGCCGGCGTTCTGCAGGTTGGTGGAGATCTCGTCGCGCAGGTCCACGTAGTGGTCGTACGGTGCGACGGGGAAGTAGCCGCCCTTCGGGCGGACCTTGTAGCCGAGGTTGGGGCTGCCGTCGGCGTTGAGCTCGACGCCGGTGTTCCACGAACCGGAGACCGAGTCGATCTCGTAGAACGCGCCGTTCATCTGCGAGTCGTAGCGGATCGAGTCGAAGATGTAGAACTCGGCCTCGGCACCGAAGAACGCGGTGTCGGCGATGCCGGTGCTGACGAGGTACTCCTCGGCCTTGCGGGCGACATTGCGCGGGTCCCGGCTGTAGGACTCGCGAGTGAACGGGTCGTGGACGAAGAAGTTGATGTTCAGCGTCTTGGCGGCCCGGAAGGGATCGATGCGCGCGGTGGTGACGTCGGGCAGCAGCATCATGTCCGACTCGTGGATGGACTGGAAGCCGCGAACGGACGAGCCGTCGAACGCCAAGCCGTCCTCGAACACGTCCTTGGTGAACGCGCTCGCGGGAATCGAGAAGTGCTGCTGAACGCCGGGGAGGTCGCTGAATCGGATATCGACGTACTCGACGTTTTCGTCCTCGATGTACTTGATGACCTCTTCGGCCGAGGTGAACGCCACGCTTGTGCTCCTTCAGTCAATGCGCGCCATGGGGATGGGGCGTCTGCGTCGGATACAGACCGTATTGAGCTGGTGTTGCCCGACCATCAATCCCATGTTTCACCGATGTTACAGCTCGTCTTCCGGTGTCGTGAGGACTACTTTTGTGGTAGAAGTCACCGGCGTGCACGTGGGGTCGGGCCGGTCCGCTCGTTGCACCCTATCCTGGACAGCATGGCACGTATGACCGGCAGCTGGCTCTCCGGACCCGCTGCGGCGATCCCCAAGGGGCAGGAAAAGGCCCAGGACTACCGCGGGCAGTTGCTCGGCCTGCCCCAGGAGGGGCCGGGCGCGCTCGCGGGCACCGGCCGGCGGGCGAGCGCTCTGGCGATCGACTGGTTCACCTCCGTCGGTATCGCCACCGCGATCGTCGGCGAACGTCCCTTCGAGAACCCTCAGCTGTCCACCTACACCCTGCTGGTGTGGTTCGTGGTGGGGGTGCTCACGGTGACGTTGTTCTCGTTCACCCCGGGGCAGTATCTGGTCGGCCTCCAGGTCGCCCGGGTCGACGCGCCCGCACGAGTGGGGCCGGTTCGCGCCCTGGCGCGGCAGCTGCTGCTCGTGTTCATCGCGCCGGCGATCGTCACCGACGTCGACGGCCGCGGCCTGCAGGACCGGGCGACCGGCACGGCCCTCGTACGGTCCCGCTGACGCACCCGCCCCCGAAACGCGGAACGGGAGCCTGCACCGGGTCGATCCGGGTGCAGGCTCCCGTCGTCGGAGCGGGGCTCAGCGGCGGCGCATGGTGCGCTGGACGCTGCGCATCTTCGCGCCGGCCGGCATCGGACCCTTCGGGAGCGCGGCGCCGGTCTTCTTGGTGCTCAGGGCGGCCAGCCGGCCCTCGATCGCGTCCATCCGCTTGGTGTCGATGTTGCGCGGCAGCTTGGACAGGTGCTTCTGCAGCTGCGACAGCGGGACCTGGCCCTCGTCGTTGCCGACCACGACGTCGTAGATCGGGGTGTCGCCGACGAGGCGCGCCACCCGCTTCTTCTCCTGTGCGAGAAGCGCTTTCACGCGCTGCGGCGATCCCTCGGCCACCAGGATCACGCCCGGGCGGCCGATGACGCGGTGCACGGCGTCGAGCTGCGCGGTGCCGGCCACCGCGTGCGTGACGCGCCAGGAGCCCTGCAGGTTGTCCAGCGCCCACGCCGCCGCGCCGGCCTGGCCCTCGGCCTTGCCGTAGACCGTTTTCTGCACCCGGCGACCGAAGATGACGAACGCGAGCAGCACCCCCACGAGCAGGCCGACCGGCAGGAGGAACCACTCGATACCGAAGATCAGCCCGATCAGGAAGAACACCAGGGTGGAGACGACGATCGCGCCGATCATCCACGGCAGCAGCAGCTTGTCTTCCTTGCGCTGCAGCTGGAACGCCTGCCAGAGCTGGGTTCGCCGCTCCTTCGACGCCTGCTTGCGCGCGGCCTTCGCCGCGGCCTTCGCTTCCTTGTCGGGTTTGCTGCCTTTCGCCATGCACCCAGGATACTTTCCCCGCGGTGACCCCTTCACCACCGCGGGTCCGGTACGGCTACGGCGTGAGGCGAGCGAGCACGGAGCTGGCTTCCTGGGCCGCTGTGCCCCCCTCGGCCAGGTGCGCCTGGGCGGCGGGCAATTCGCGACCGTGGTGTGCCATGGCCTGCGCGTACAGGCGGCCCGCGCGGTACGAGGACCGGACCAGCGGCCCGGCCATCACGCCCGCGAAGCCGATCTCCTCGGCGGTCTCCGAGTGCGCGACGAACTCCTCGGGCTTGACCCACCGCTCGACGGGATGGTGCCGCGGCGACGGACGCAGGTACTGGGTGATGGTGACGATGTCGCAGCCGGCGGCGTGCAGGTCGTGCAGCGCCTCGGTGACCTCCTCCGGTGTCTCACCCATGCCGAGGATCAGGTTGGACTTGGTCACCAGGCCGAACTCGCGGGCCGCGGTGATCACGTCCAGCGACCGCTGGTAGCGGAACGCCGGGCGGATGCGCTTGAAGATCCGGGGGACGGTCTCGACGTTGTGCGCGAGGACCTCGGGACGCGACTCGAAGACCTCGGTGAGCAGTTCGGGCTTGCCGTTGAAGTCGGGGATGAGGTTCTCGACGCCGGTGCCCGGGTTGAGCTCGTGGATCTGCCGCACGGTCTCGGCGTACAGCCACGCGCCGCCGTCGGGCAGATCGTCGCGGGCGACACCGGTGATCGTCGAGTACCGCAGACCCATCGCCTGCACCGACTCGGCGACGCGGCGCGGCTCGTCGCGGTCGAGCTCGGCGGGCTTACCGGTGTCGATCTGGCAGAAATCGCATCGACGGGTGCACTGCTCGCCGCCGATGAGGAACGTCGCCTCCCGGTCCTCCCAGCATTCGTAGATGTTGGGACAACCGGCTTCCTCGCAGACCGTGTGCAGGCCCTCGCGCCGCACCAGTCCCTTCAGCTCGGTGTACTCCGGGCCCATCTTCGCCCGGGTCTTGATCCAGTTCGGCTTGCGTTCGATCGGCGTCTGCGCGTTTCGGGTCTCGATCCGCAGCAGTTTGCGTCCTTCTGGGGCCACAGTCACGGGCTCGATCCTACGCCCGCCGGTACCGGCCGGACCCACCCTGGGGGCGCGGCCGTGGCGGGCGGCGATCAGCCGTACCGCACCGTGGTGAACTCCGGCCGCGGGGTCTGCGGCGGCTCGGCACCGACGGCCTGTTCGAACGTCACCCGCTCGATGTCGTGGTCCGTCACCGGCAGGCGGCCGTCGAGAGCGTCGATCACCGCCGCCGTCACCGCCGGCATCACCTCGGCGACGGTGACGTCTCGTCCGAGCTCACCCGTGAGCGAGGTGACACCCGCGTCGCGGATGCCGCACGGGACGATCGAGTCGAACGCGTCGAGGGTGGCGTCGCAGTTGAGGGAGAACCCGTGCATCGTCACCCCGCGCTGCACCCGCACCCCGATGGCGGCGATCTTGCGCTCGGGCAGCCAGTGCCCGTCGCGCAGCTCGGCCGGCAGCCACACGCCCGAGCGACCGTCCACGCGGCCGCACGTGAGCCCGAGGTCGGTGCAGACCTCGATCAGGGCCTGCTCGAGACGCCGCACGTAGCCGACGACGTCGATGGGTTCGCCGAGCCGGATGATCGGGTAGCCCACCAGCTGGCCGGGACCGTGCCAGGTGATCTTGCCCCCGCGGTCGACGTCGATCACCGGGGTGCCGTCGGTGGGGCGATCCTCGGGGGCGGTGCGCTTACCGGCGGTGTACACGGGCGGATGCTCGAGCAACAGCAGGGTGTCGACGCCGCGGCCCTCGGCCCGGTCGGCGGCGATCTCCCGTTGCCGCTCCCACGCCTCGAGGTAACCGATCAGCCCCAGGTGCGCCACCGCGACGGGTTCGGAATCGAAACGGGCGGAGGAGGATGCGCTGCTCATAGTCCACGACCCTACGCCGTCGGCGAGCCCTCGCGAAGAGGTGACTTCAGGACGCGAGCGCGTTTCCCAGGGCGGCACCGATCGTCGGGTACCGGAACTCGAAGCCCGTCGACTCGAGCACCGCCGGCAGGGCACGCTGCCCGGTGAGCACCAGTGCGCGCGCCATTTCCCCGGCGACCGCGGCGACCACGAAACCGGGGGTCGTCCACGGCGCGGGCCGGTGCACCGAGTGCGCCAGCGCCTCGGTGAACCGGGCATTCGTCACGGGGGCCGGCCCGGTGACATCGACCGGTCCGGCGATGTCGCCGCGACCGAGGACGAAGCCCACCGCCGCCACCGCATCCTCGAGCGCCACCCACGACATGTACTGCCGGCCGTCGCCGAGCCGGGAACCGAGCCCGAGCCGGAACAGCGGCTCGAGCCGGCGCAGGATGCCCCCGTGCGGCGCGAGCACGATCCCGGTGCGGAGAACGATCGTGCGGACCCCGGCCTCACGCGCCGGCGCCGTCGCGGCCTCCCAGTCGTGGCACAGGTCGGCCACGAACCCCTGCCCGGCAGGGCTGCGTTCGTCCACCACCGTCTCGCCGGTGTCCCCGTAGAAGCCGACGGCGCCCGCGTTGACCAGCGTCGGCACCCCGGCGGCCGCGACGGCGGCGGCGAGGACGTCGGTGGGGACGATCCGGCTGTCGCGCAGTTCCTGCTTCACCGCGCCCGACCAGCGCCGCGCACCCACGCTCGACCCGCACAGGTTCACCACGGCGTCGACGCGGTCGAGCGCCGCGGGATCGACCCGCCCCGTCCGCGGGTCCCAGGACCATTCGTCCGGCGCCCCCGGCGGACGTCGCACCAGGCGGCGCACCTCGTGGCCGTGCGCCCGCAGCCACGCGACCGAGGCAGTTCCGATCAGCCCCGACGAGCCGGCCACGAGGATGCGCATGCCGGAGATTCTCCCGCATCTGCGGGGATCGGAACGCGGAAGCGGGGGCCTCGTCGGTGTGACGATGCCCCCGCTGCGGGTCCGGTGAGTGCCGGGCTACACCCCGTGGGTCACAGACCCAGGTCGGCTTCGAACGCCGCCTCCTCGAGGCGGTGCTTGATCGTGGTGAGGAACCGGCCTGCGTCCGCGCCGTCGACCAGCCGGTGATCGTAGGTCAGCGGCAGGTAGCACATCGAACGGACACCGATCGACTCGTTGCCCACCTCGTCGGTGACGACCACCGGTCGCTTGACGATCGCCCCGGTGCCGAGCATCGCCGCCTGCGGCGGCACCAGGATCGGCGTGTCGAACAGGGCGCCCTGGCTGCCGATGTTCGTGATCGTGAAGGTGCCCCCGGCCAGCTCGTCGGGCTTGAGGCCACCGCTGCGGGCACGCTTGGCGATGTCCGCGATCGCGCGGGCCAGGCCGGCCAGCGACAGGTCACCGGCGTTGTGGATCACCGGGGAGAGCAGACCCTGCTCCGTGTCCACGGCGATGCCGAGGTGCTCGGCCGCGTGGTAGGTGATCTCCTTCTTGTCCTCGTCGTAGGAGGCGTTGATGTTCGGGTGCGCCTTGAGGGCCTCGACGACGGCCTTCGCGAAGAAGGGCAGGAAGGTCAGGTTGACGCCCTCGCGCTCGGCGAAGGTCGCCTTGGCCTGCGCCCGCAGGTGCGCGATCTTGGTGACGTCGACCTCGAAGGTCTGGGTGAGCTGCGCGGTGGTCTGCAGGGACTCGCGGGTCTTGATCGCGGTGATCTGGCGGATCCGGTTGACCTTCTGCGTGGTGCCACG
>NZ_PCZU01000214.1:58686-80123 GCF_002887785.1 Rhodococcus sp. ENV425 | reverse complement strand
GCTCGAACAGATCGAGCGCTACGCCGCGACGCTCGGACTCGAAACCCATCACGTGCACCTCGGGGAGCAGTTCCGCTGCGGAGGCAGCGAGGAGTACGTGCTGTGGGTCAAGCGTCTGCTCGGTCTCGTCGAGGGTGGCCCGGTCCGGTGGTCGGGGGATCCGCAGTTCGCGGTGCGCGTGGCCGATTCCGCGGAGGAGCTCGAGTTCCTGCTCGAGCAGCAGCGCGGCCGCGGATACTCGGCACGCATGACCGCGGGGTACTGCTGGCCGTGGAGCAACCCCGACAAGGACGGCCGTCTCGTCCCGGATGTGCAGATCGGCGCGTGGGCACGGCCGTGGAACAGCAAGAGCGAACGCCGCACCGGCGACGCGCCGCCGGCCGCACTGTGGGCCACCGAGGACGGGGGTTTCGGGCAGGTCGGCTGTGTCTACACCGCGCAGGGTTTCGAATACGACTGGAACGGCGTCATCCTCGGACCGGACCTGGTGTGGCGGGACGGAGGATTCGTTTCGGTCCGTACGGCCAACAAGGATCCCGACTTCAGAAATGCGAAGAAGATCAGCGATATTCGATTCGATCGTCTGGTGCGAAACGTGTACAAGGTTCTCCTGACGCGGGGCATGATCGGCACCGTCATCTATTCCACCGACGAGCCGACTCGCGAGGCGCTGAGAAGGCTGATTCCCGAGGGAAATTGACACTATGCCGGGAGAGGCCGCGATCCGATCGCGTGTGGTTCGGCGACGGGACGCCGCATCACCGCCTACCGAGAGGAAATCGTGATCACCGCTTGGGCGATGAGCCGGTGGCGATCGTCTCCCGGGGTGTTCGAGTCGCTCCGCGAGACCGTTTACCTGATGCGCTCACCAGCGAACGCCCGGCGTCCGCTCGATGCGATGGAACGGCGGGATTCAGGCGAGAGGCAGCCGCACGAGCTGCTCGATGGTGACGACTGACCGTGTCGCGGTAGATGTGAGGGTCGCCGGCCTCTTGTGAAGCACCGGAACCCGGCGCACGCTGGACGTATGGCAGTCGCACCGAAGATTGCGGTGGCGGGCGCGGCGACGGCCGTGGTCTACGGGAGCCTCGTGCGCCCCCGGCTCGTGCGGTGGGGCGCCACCGACGAGGAGATCAGCGGGCCGTTCCCCGGCGCCGACCTGGTTCCCGACGGGGAGCGATCGGGGGCGATGGCCGTCACCATCGACGCGCCGCCCGAGCAGGTCTGGCCGTGGCTGGTGCAGATGGGCTGGGACCGCGGTGGGTGGTACTCCTGGGATCACCTGGACAATGCCGGTCGCCCGAGCGCCCGGGAAGTGCATCCGGAATGGCAGGACATCCGGCCCGGCGACCAGCTGAAGTACTGGGCGCCCGGCGCGGGACCGATGGACGCGTACAAGGTCGCACGGATCGAGCCGAACCGTTTCCTCGGGCTGTACGGGCTGATCGATCTGCGGGGCCGCACCCTCGACCCCGGTCAGCCGCGCCCGTCCGCCTATCTGGAAGGACTGTGGGGCTTCCAGCTGAAGGAGCTGCCCGGCGGACGCACCCGCCTCGTCGTCAGCGGATATCAGGCGGGCCGACCGCGATGGATTACGCGCCTCGTCTACTCCGGAATCTTCCCCCCGGTCGTGTGGATCATGCAGGCGCGCATGCTGGTGGTCCTCAAAAGAAGAATCGAAAATAACTCGCGGGCAACAGATTCGAACACGGCGACAGGAGAGGCGCGAGGACGCGACTCGCGTGGTCCTTCGTCGGCGGTGGTGAAATGGCGCGGCAGCCTGCACCGCGTCCGGCCCGGCCGGGTCCCGATCCGGGACACCTCCCTCTACGTCGACGTGGTCGGGCAGGGACCTCCGTTGGTGGTCATGCACGGCGGACCGTCGGCGGACATGTGGACGATGCAAGCCTTCCGGCAGTGCGCGGACCGGTTCACGTTGGTGTTCTACGACCACCGCTGCAACGGGCGCTCGATCGGTGCACCCGTCGAAACGATGACGTGGGAGAACCTCACCGCGGATGCCGACGCCCTGCGCGAGAGTCTCGGTTTCGAGCGGTGGGCGGTGCTCGGGCATTCGTTCGGCGGGCAGGTCGCGCTCGAGTACGCTCTGCGCTACCCCGAGCGGGTCTCGCATCTCGTGCTGCTCGACACCGGCGCCGACAGTCACTGGGAGCGCCAGAACGTTCCGAAGGTGCTCCTCGAACGCGGCTACAGCCAGGAGAAGGCGGAGCTGGCGCGGCGGTGGTTCACCGGCAAGTTCACTCCCCGCGAGTACTTCCCGATCTTCGCGCAGATCGGGGACGCATACTTCTACCGTTCCGGCCTCGACATACTGGCTCGCGAGCTGAGCAGCGGAGCGTGGCGTTCGAGGCTGCGGCCGGCGCCGCTCATCTTCGCCGGCCGGCATCTGCTGAAGGACTGGACGGTCACCGATCGTCTCGGTGAGATCACCGCCCCCACGCTCGTCGTGGCCGGGCGCGAGGACTTCGTGTTCCCGCCGGAGTGCCAGCGGGAGCTGGCCGCCGGCATTCCCAGTGCGCGCCTTCGGATCATCGACCGTGCCGGGCACAACCCGCACGACGAGCAGACTGCCGAGGTGATGGAGGCGGTCACGGACTTCCTCGGTGGCGGGGTTCCCGGCGGTTGACGAACGTGCCGGAGTGGGAAGCGTGTCGAGGAAGCGGACGCCCTGCGGGCGGCTGTCCTCGACCGAGCGGAGACCCTACGGGTCCCTGTGTTCTTCGGCCCCTTCCCCAACGCTGCCCGGTCGCCATACCCCGATAGACCTTCTCGGCCAGCACTTTCGGCCCCACGTCGCGGGCGACGTGCGGCTGTGCTGGACCCGAACGAACGTGTCGACCCGCGCGATCAGGTGCCCCGCCACCAGCTACGGGGACAAAGGTGCTGGTGCCCAGTCGGTTTCGAGCACGACGAAGTCGCGCTCGCAGCGTCCGTGCGCTGACGTCGGACCACGGGAGAGTAGCGACGTGGACCGGTGTGCCTCGGTTACCCTTGCGCACACCGGGAACAGCGATGCACGACGAGCCCCTCGATGCCGAGGGGCTCGTGCGTCAGGACGTCGACCGGGTGCGGCGGTGTGAGATCGGCGCGGCGGAACGTGCGCGCGGTTGCGGATACACGCCCCTGCCGGGCGTGTGGATAGACTCCACCCTACGGTGCATGACAGCTCTTTCTGTCGTGTGCCCAGACCCCGGTGCGGTGCTGCAACACCTGCCGGGGTCGACCTGTTTTCAGGCCAATGGAGGGATGGTGGCACGGCCGACGCGTGCCGTCAACTCGAACGCGCGTTCGGATTCTGGGGCGCGCGTGGCGAAATCCGAAGAGAGTCCGGCGCGTCGGGCGCGCGCGAGGTGAGCTGCCCGGCGATGGTAGGGCGTGGCGTCAATTTTCCGATATGTCCTACTCGTCGTCGGCGGCTTCACCGCGGGGCTGGTGCTGGCCGCCCCGAGCGTCGACACCTATCCCTTGGCCGACGGGTTGCTGCCCGGCCCGGTGTTCACCTCCGACGTCGCCGCCGCAGCAGCCGGGGGGCTCGCGGCGCTGGCCGCGGCGGCAACTGTTCGTCGGCGCGTGCTTGCGGCCGCCCTGGTCGGGGCGATGGCGATGGCCGTCGTCGCGCTGCCGGGAGGATGGCGGTTCGACGTGTACGTCGCGACGATCGGCGCGGGCCTGCTGCTCGGCGCGCTCGTCGTGCTGGGGGCCGGGAAGCTGCATGCCGCCCTGCCCGGAGCGGTGGTCGCCGGGCTGCTGACGGCCGAGCCGCTCGCGCAGTTCCGGGAACTGGACTCGGCGCCTCAGCGGTACGCGTCCTATCTCGCAGCGAGCGTTCAGCCGGTCAATGCCGTGTGGCTGTCGCTGGCGATCGTCACCGCCGTCGCGGCGGGGGTGGTGGCGCTGACCGCCGGAAACGACGAGGCGCCGGTCGCCCGGGCGCGTGGGCGGGAGGTGGCCGTCGGCATCGGTGTGCCGATCCTCGGGGTGGGGCTGTACTGGTCGTTCCACCACGCGCTGTTCTCCCTGGACGACCTCGGGGAGGGTCGGTGGCTGTGGGGTCTGGTGGCGGTGCCTGTGCTCGTCGCCGCAGCGCTGTGGCTGCGGGGACGAACGGGGGCGGTGCTCCTGGCGGCGACGGCGGTGGTCGTCGCCGTGGGCGGCACCGTCTTGTGGTCGCCGGCCGCGTGGCCGGCGCTGCTGATCGGGCCGGTTCTCGTGGCCGTTGGTGTATGGCTGGGTCGCCGCAGGCCGATGCCCCTGGTGGGCGTGGGGCTGCTCGCGCTCGTCGCGGCTTCCGGGATCGTCGATCGTCCGCCGTGGGACAACGTGAACTTCGCGGCGACGATCCTCGTGGTGCCGTTCGCCGCCGCGTACACGATCGTCGCGTCCCTGCCGTCGACGGCGCCCGTGACCGCCACCTCGCTGGCTCTGCCGGCGGTGCTGGCGCTGCCGCTGGTCGCCCAGTTCGGGTGGACGGCCTACACTCCGCTCACAGACGACGCAGCCGGGTGGAGTCCGGGTGCGTGGACGTTGACGTCGGTGGGCGCGTCGACCGCCGCCATCCTGGCCTGCGGTGCGGCGATGGTGTGGCTACGGCATCGCGGGACGAGCGAGGACATCGGAACCTGACCGGGACGTTCGCTGAGGAAACGAGTGCTGCGAGAATCCGAGCATGCCTGACTCCATGCGCGGATACTTCACCGAATCGGACGGCACGTACCTTCCCACGAAGTACGCCGTCAGCCCCTGGTCGTCGACGATGCTGGCCGGACCGTGCGTGACCGGCCTGCTCGCCCGGGAACTCGACAAGGACCACGGTCCCGACGGGTTCGTCCCCGCCCGGCTCACCGTCGACCTGTTCAGGCCGGTGCAGAACGCGCCCGTCCGGTTCGAGACGACCCGCGTGCGAGACGGCAACCGCATCCGCGTCGCCGACGCCTACCTGATCCAGGGCGACGACGTCACCGCCCGCGGGACCGTCGTCTACCTGCGCCCATCCGAGCAGCCGCCGGGCACCGTCTGGACCCGTGACGAGCACCCGACGCCGCCCGCCGAAGCACTCGACGGCCCGGAGGCGGGATTCGCACCCACCTGGTTCGGCAGCGACGCGCACCCTGAGGGCTGGTCGCAGGTGCGGTCCGAGCATCAGAACGCGAGCCGGAAACGCATGTGGTCCCGGCAGATTCCGGTGATCGTGGGGGAGGAGATGTCGCCGTTCGTGCGGACCGCGGTCGTCGGCGAGGGCACCAGTTTCATGGCCAACTGGAGCGACGAGGGCGTCGGCTTCATCAACGGCGACCTCACGCTGACCCTCTCGCGGCTGCCCGTCGGCACCGAGGTCGGCGTCGAAGCCGATCACCACCTCAGCGCCGCCGGCGTCGCGGTGGGCACCTCGGTGCTGTTCGACCGGTTCGGTCCGTTCGGGACGGGCGCCGTCACGTGCCTGGCGAACGCTCGTCGTCAGGTGAACTTCGGTTGAGCGGCACTGTGCCGAGCGCGCAGTTCTCGTGGACGTTGCCCGGCGTGTCGTCACGAGAACTGCACATCCGAGCGAACCCGTGACTCCCCGCGGGGCATGGGCCGCGTCCGGCCCACATCGCTTCAAGCGATAACAAAATCTGTTATCGTGATGTCGTGGCCGTCGGCTTCGGTGACTTCGTTCGCATCCGGCGGGGGATTCTGGGTCTCTCGCAACGGGAGCTCGCCGAGCGCTCCGGCATCAAGCAGCCTCTGATCGCCGCAATCGAGACCGGACGACGGCAGCCGTCCGAGCCGGCCCGTTCGGCGCTGACGGCAGCCCTGCCCGTTCGCCCCTCCGAGGCTCTGGCAGCCCGACGTGAAGAAGTGCGCGAACTCTTCGCCGAGGCGGGACTGCCGAACCCGAGGGTGTTCGGATCTGTGGCGCGCGGCGACGACGACTTCGCCTCGGATATCGACCTCATCGTGGATTTCAGCGATCGCCACGACATCGTCGACCTCCTCGGGTTGCAGCAAGCATTGGAAGACCTGCTCACCGTGCGGGTCGAGATCGTCGACGGGCGAGCCGGGGGGCGCGTGGGGGACCGGGCCCGGGAGGAAGCCGTGGCGCTGTGACATCGGAGAAGCTGTGACGTCGGAGGAGAATGCGGACGAGCGTGTTCGCCGTCGTTTACAGGACCTTGCCGACTTCGCGGCGGATGCCGCCTACACGGTGGGACTCGGTCTGGATGCCTACCTGGAGGACAGTCCCTACGGGCGCGTGCTGCGGAACAACGGTCGGCACATCCTGATCCAGGTGGCCACGGTCGTCGAGAAGCTGCCGGAGACGTTCAAGTCCGAGTTCCCCGGCGTCGACTGGGTGGCGATCGGACGGATGCGAAACCTGATCGCGCACCACTACGACAAGGTGAACGACCGTCTCGTCTACTCCGCCTTGGCGACCCGGATCCCCGAACTGAGCGCCACGCTGGGGCTGGGGCACTGAGCTCGGTTCTCCTCCGCTCACCTCGCAGGCTGGACAACGCCGGACATCGACAACCGTCGCTTTCGTTGTCGATGTCCGGAGCAGGTGTGGAGGGACGGGCGTAACGCCCTGAGGCGCGACAGGACGCCGAAGCGTGCGGCTGTCGTCGTCGCTACGGCGCCCCGAACCCGTAGGTGAAACTGCCCGTCGTCCAGTTCATCGTCGCGTGGTACTTGTACCCGCTCATCGTGCCGTCGCCGTTGTCCTCGGTCGCGACGAAGCACTCGAACCCCGTCGTCGTCTCGGTGAGGTTGTCGGTGGACCCGCCGTTGACGGGTGAGCAGGTCACCTCGATCACCGGCCCGTCGAACATTCCGTTGTCGATGTGCTTGCTCGCCATCCGCTCCACACTCGACTCGATCTCAGAGACGGATCGCGCGCGGGAGGCGCGCTCGGCGTTGTCGCGCTGCTGCTGCGCCGCCTTCTCGGCGGCCAGGCGTTTCGCTTCGCGCTGTGCAGCTTCCTCTGCCGCCGCAACCTGCGCCGCAACCTGGGCGTCGTGATTCAGCTTCCAGGTGAGCGCCCCACCACCCACGGCGAGCAGCAGAATTGCCAGCACGATCAGGAGCGGCTTCTTCCTGATTCGGCGCTTCTTGCCGTCGACGGCGCCGGAACCGGGGAAGTCCAGCCACCGGGTGCCGTCCCAGTAACGCTGGCCCCCGTTCGGATCGGGGTACCAGCCGGCGGGTGCGGGCGTCTTGTCGTCCGACATCGTCATGCCCTTCTTGAACTGTCCGGCCGGACAACCGGCGGGATCTACTTCACGACCCTGCAGAAATTCGGGCGCAGCCGTGACGAACGCGAATCCGGCCACAGCCACCCCCTCCTCTCGGCCCGGCGCAACATCATCGTCATCGTCGACGAGGCGCACCGCAGCCACTACGACAACCTCGACGGCTACGCGCGTCACCTGCGCGACGCGCTGCCGCACGCGACCCTCATCGCCTTCACCGGCACGCCCGTCTCGTTCGAGGACCGGGACACCCGGGCGGTGTTCGGCGACTACATCGACGTCTACGACCTCACCCGTGCGGTCGAGGACGGCGCCACCGTCCCGGTCCACTTCGAAAGCCGGCTGGTCAAGGTTGCGTTCGCCGGCGACGTGACCGAGGAGCAGATCGACGCGTCCGCCGACGAACTCACCGTCGGACTCGACGACACCGACCGCGACCGCATCGAGAAGTCCGTCGCGGTCGTCAACGCCGTCTACGGCGCGCCGGCCCGGCTGCACAAGCTCGCCGCCGACCTCGTCGAACACTGGGAGAGTCGCCGCGAGCAGATGGCCAAATTCGTCGGGTCCGACGACAACCCCACCGCGCCCGGCAAGGCCCTGATCGTGTGCGCGACCCGCGAGATCTGCGCCAATCTCTACGACGAGATCGTCGCACTGCGCCCGGATTGGCACTCGGGCGAGATCTCCAGCGGGCGAATCAAAGTCGTCTACTCGGGAACCGCGGCCGATCAGCCGCCGATCGACAGGCATGTGCGCCGCGACTCGGCGAACGCCGCGATCAAGAAGCGGCTCAAGGACATCGACGACGAGCTCGAAATCGTCATCGTCAAGGACATGCTCCTCACCGGCTTCGATGCGCCGCCGCTGCACACTCTCTATCTCGACCGGCCGTTGAAGGGTGCGCTGCTCATGCAGGCCCTCGCCCGGGTCAACCGCACCTTCCGCGGCAAACGCGACGGGCTGCTCGTGGCCTACGCGCCCGTCGCCGACAACCTCGCTGAGGCGCTGGCCGAGTACACGGCGACGGATCAGGAGACCAAACCGCTGGGCCGGCCGATCGAGGAGTCCGTCGACGCCGTCAAGAACCTGCTCACGGTGCTCGTGAACATGCTGCACGGTTTCGACTGGCGGTCGCGCCTCCGGTCCGCCACCGGACCGCGTGGCTATATCGAAGCCGTGCTCGCCACCGTGAACTACCTGCGCGACCCGAAGCTTCCGGAGAACCGGGTGCCGGAAGGGGACGAGACCCTGGCGGCCCGCTTCCGGAAATTCTCCTCCCAACTGTCCCGCGCCTGGGCGATCTGCGGCACTCATCCCGATCTGGGAGGGCTGGCCGCCGACGCGAAGTTCTTCGAGGAAGTCCGCGTCTACATGGCGAAGTTCGACGCCGAGGATCGGCAGGCGCGGGGGCTCGCTGTTCCGGAGGACGTGCGGCGTGCCTTGCGTCAGCTCATGGCCGCCTCGGTCGAATCCGGCGAGGTACTCGACATCTACGACGCCGCCGGCATTCCGCGACCGTCGCTCACCGAACTCAATGCGGAATTCCTGGCACGGGCCGAACATGCGAAGAACCCGAACCTCGCGATCGAGGCGCTCCGCAAGCTCATCAACGAGGAAGCGCGAAAGGTTGCACGGCACAATCTGGTACGTCAGCGAGCGTTCTCACAACGTCTGCAGGAACTGATGAACAAGTACACCAACTCGCAGCTCACCTCCGCGGAGGTGATCGCCGCGCTGGTCGAGGTCGCGCAGGAGGTGCAGGCCGAGGGCGACCGCGGCCGCCGCTTCGATCCGCCGCTGGACTGGCACGAACTCGCCTTCTACGACGCCGTGGCCCAGAACGAATCCGCCGTCACCGAGCAGGGCGACGACGTGCTCGCCCAGATCGCCCGGGAACTCGTCGCTGTCATGCGTCGCGACGTCAGGACCGACTGGCGCGTGCGGGCGGACGTCAAGGCCAAGTTGCGCTCGCAGATCAAGCGGTTGCTCACGCGGTACAAGTACCCGCCGGACCGGCAGGCAGGCGCGATCAAGCTGGTGCTCGAACAGATGGAGGCGATCGCGCCGACGATGGCTGCGTGAGTGTGCACGCGTCTCGCGTGAGGCAGATGCGGGCACGAACCCCCACGTCCCTGCCAATACCGCAGTGGCGAAGTGGCCGCTCGGGGCGAGGCCGTCGGATCACCGCGTCGACCCGTCAGGGTCGTGTGTTCCCCGGATCGATGGGCTGCCCGAGACCGGTGGCACGCCCGGTTCGGTCGCGTTGCAGCTGCCATGTCACCTGGTAGGCCATCCGTCCCACACCACCTTCGCGCACATAGGCTTTCGCGCGCATCACCAGTACGAACGGGCTGCCCTGGATGCCCGTGAACTGGCGTTGTTCCAGGCCGACGACGGCGGAGTCGACCGCGAGGATCGCGCCCGTATCTCGAACGTGCAGGCTCGTCATCGAGGCGCTCACCATCGGCACGGCCACATCCTGGCGGGCGAACGTCTGGATGGTGTCGTCGGCGTAGGGGACGAACGAGAGGATGTCGACATGCTGGCCGCTGTCCTCGGCCGACAGATCGAACATGAGCCATCCGGAATGGATCATCAGCAGACCATTCGTGCCGGCATCGATCATGTAGGGCACTCGGAGGTGTTGGACAGCATCGATGTCGCGCACCCGAAGTCGGACGGTCATGTGTACTCCTGAGGAAGGGGCTGGGGCATTACCACCATCCCGCCGGGGCTTCCGGACGGTAACCCACCCCAGGGCTTCGGTTCGTCCCCCCTGCCCGCCGCCGGGCACTCCGGTCGGTGCGGGCGGACGCCGTGCCGGTCAGGGTGCGGGGGAGTGGCCCCGCCCCCGGGCAACCCGGCGGACGAGCAGCGTCGCGGCGGCGACGGCGCCCGCTCCCTCGGTCCACAACCTCGGGTTCGTCGCCGGCGTCCGCTTCCGGGCGGACAGCGGCATCAGCTCGAAGTGCACGGACATGTCGTCCGTTCCGGGCTCGCGCCCGAACACGACCCGGCTGGAGCCCAGCCCGTCGCCGAGGTCGAACCGGAACGCGTACGGATCGGCCGGGTCGTCGGGGTGCAGCGGCAGGCCCCGGTACAGCGGAGGCAGCGGGGTCAGGAACCGGAGCAGGAGTTCGCCGCGACGGACGAAGACCTCGACGCCGGCACCGATCATGGCCCTGACCCGGACGTCGGTGACCCGGCCGGGCAGGTGGTACCACCCGCAGATCTCGGACCAGACCTCGGGGCGCTGCGGAACGTCGGTGCGGATCTTCTCGCCCGGAACGCCGAGCACGGACCCGAGCAGCGTCCCGGTTTCCACCGGCAGCCACATCACGGCCCGGTGCGCTCCGTTGGTGAAGGCGAGGATCCCGACGCCGTCGCCCGGGGCGACGGTGATCTGCGAGTTGAAGCCGGGCAGAATGCCCTGGTGCTCGGCCACGTGGTGGCCGCCCACGTCGCCGCGGAAGAAGGTCAGGCCGACGCCGGGCAGCCGCGGATCGGCCTGGTACTGGGGCGCGAACATGGTGGCGAGCGTCGCGGGTTCGAGCACCGATCCGTGCTCATTGGCGCCGCCGCCCAGCAGCGCCGCGACGTAGCGGGCCATGTCCGTGGGTGTCGAGTACGCCGCGCCGGCTCCCGCCGTCACCGGTTCCCGTTCGGGGACCGCCCTGGGGCCGCTCGAGCGCAGGGTGTAGCCGGTCGCGATCCGTGCGGCGTCCAGGTCGGCCCGGACGAGGCTGGTGCTCGTCATGCCGAGGGGTTCGAAGACGTGCTCGCGCAGGTAGCGGTGCAGCGGCTGCCCGGTCATGTCCTCGACCATCTGGCCGAGCGTCGCGTGCGAGTGGTTCCCGTACCGGAACCTGGTGCCGGGCTCCGCGTCGATGCGCAGTCTTCCTCGGTAGTGCTCGGCCAGGGATCGTGGCCGTCCGGGCTCGATGTTCTCCCCGAAATTCGGTCGGAGCGCGCCGGACGCCGGCGCCACCTCGCCGAGTCCCGCGGTGTGGGTCAGCAGGTGGCGCACCGTCGCGGGCCGCCAGCCGGACCGCGCGGGGACCAGCCGGAAGGCGCGCAGATAGTCGGCGGCGGGCGCATCGAGGTCGACGAGTCCCCGTTCCCACAGCTGCATGACCGCGATCGCCGTGAACGTCTTGGTGATCGATGCGATCCGGAAGATCGTGTCCTCGGTGACGGGTCTGTTCGACGGGATGTCCGCGACGCCGTGCCCGTGGAAGAACTCCAGCGTTCCGTCGCGGACCACGCCGACCGCCAGGCCGACGGCGGGCCGGCGGTTGAGGATCTCGTCGACGGCGGCCCGCAGCTCGGGCCTCTCGATCTCGGACATGGCTCCCCCCTCGGGCGTCCCGGCTCGAATCGATCGTAGGTGGGTTGCTCGCGTCGCGCCCGAAAGTGCGGTCCGCGCGGGTAAGAACACGCGCGAGAGAACACCGATGGGCGCGGGTGTTCTGGCCGATGCAGCAACCGCTGCGTGTGTTGCCCACAATCGGCGTTTCCGACTGGGCCTGCGGTGCCATACTCTCTGAATGTCCTTCAGCCGAGCCCTGGCTGGGCTGCCCGGTGTCGTGACGGTACGCCGTTACCGCCGCGAATGGTTGCGCTCGGATGTGACGGCCGGTCTCGTTCTGACTGCACTGCTCATTCCTGCCGGCATGGGCTACGCCGAAGCCGCCGGGCTGCCCGCGTACGCGGGCCTGTACGCGACCATCGTGCCGTTGCTCGCGTACGCCGTCGTGGGACCGTCCAAGATTCTCGTTCTGGGACCGGACTCGTCGCTGGCGCCGCTGATCGCTGCGGCGGTGTTGCCGCTGACCGTGGCCGCGGACCCGGAAAGCGCACTGGTCCTGGCGGGCGTCCTGGCGGTGCTGGTCGGCGTGATCATGATCCTCGGAGGGTTGCTGCGGCTCGGGTTCGTCACCGAGTTGTTGTCCAAGCCGTTGCGCCTGGGCTATCTCAACGCGATCGCGCTCATCGTGATCGTCGGGCAGCTGCCGAAGCTGCTGGGCTTCTCGGTCGACGCCTCGGGCCTTCTCGACGAGCTCGCCGGGATCGTCGGGGCGGTGCTGGACGGGGACGTCGACCCGACGACGGCGCTCGTGGGCGGTGTGTCGCTGGCGGTGATCATCGGGCTCAAGGTGCTGCATTCCAAGGTTCCGGGTGTTCTGGTCGCGGTCGGGGGAGCCATGGTCGTCGCCTTCGCGATCGACCTCACCGACGACATCGACATGGTCGGCGCCCTGCCACGCGGTATGCCCCTCCCGTCGTTCGGCGGGGTGAGCTGGGATGAGGTGGCCGCGCTCGTGGGGCCGGCGGCGGGTATCGCGTTGATCGCCTTCGCCGACTCCGGCGTGCTGTCGCGCACCTTCGCAGCCCGGCGGGGCGAGAACGTCGACGGCAGTACGGAGATGAAGGCGATCGGAGTCGCGAACGTGGCCAGCGGGGTGTTCGGTGGGTTCCCGATCTCGGCCAGCGGTTCCCGTACCCCGGTGGCAGAGGAGAGCGGAGCCCGCACCCAGCTGGCCGGAGTCGTCGGAGCCACAGCGGTGCTGTTGTTCGTTCTGCTCGCACCCGGAGTGACCGCGTATCTCCCCCAGGCCACTCTGGGGGCGGTGGTGATCGTCGCGGCGTGGGCGCTGGTCGACGTACCCGGTGTGGTGCGGATGTGGCGGATGAGCCGCGTCGAAGCGGGTCTGGCCGCTGCAGCGTTCGTCGGCGTCGCCTTGGTGGGGGTCCTGCAGGGCATCCTGGTGGCGATCGGATTGTCCTTCGTGGCAGTGGTTGTGCGAGTATGGCAGCCCTATCGGACGGAGCTGGTCGCCCTTCCGGACCGGGACGGGTTCCACGACATCACCCGGCACCCCGAGGGCCGGCGCATCCCGGGTCTGGTCCTCGTTCGATTCGATGCTCCGTTGTTCTTCGCCAACGGGGAGATGTTCGACAGCTACGTCCGTTCATTGGTGAACGCCTCGGCGTCGCCCGTCGAATGGGTCGTCGTCGCCGCCGAACCGATCATCGGATTGGATACCACAGCCGTCGACGAAGTGGTCGACCTCGACCGGTATCTGGAGAGCCAGCACGTCAGGCTCGTCTTCGCAGAGATGATAGGCCCCGTCAAGGATCGGCTCGTGCGCTTCGGTGTGGGTGACCGATTCGATACGTCGCGGTTCTATCCGACGATCGAAGCTGCGGTGAGCGCCTTCGAGCAACGGCGTCGGCGCCACGGCGACGACCAGCCCGAGGGCGACGGCCCGGAAACCTCGTGACGTACCGCGGATCGGTCCGACGAGCGAAGTGCGGCACGTGCCTCCTCGTCGGACCGTCGCGGCGCAGAAGCCGTCATCCGGTCGCGAGAAACGCATCGATGACCGGCACGACCTCGCCGGCTCCGGTGAGCACGTCGATGTGCCCCCCGGAGTGCATATGCAGGGTGGCATGGGGAAGCAGCCGGTGCATGATGCGGGCATTGACGGCGGGAACGATCGGGTCGTCGGTGCCGGCGACCACGAGGACCGGTTGCCGGATCAGCGGCAGCAGCGGCAGGCTCGTCCACAGGGCCCCGGCGAGCAGTTGCTGCAGATACCCGGTTCGCGACGTCGTGCGGGGCTGCCTGCCGAGCAGGCCGGCGACCGCGCCGGCGTTCGGGCGGGCGGTACCGCCGTACAGTTCCGCGACGTTCGCCGCGGCCCAGGCGGCGTCGTCGAATCGCCGGCGGGTGAGCATCTTCGCCAAGGTGCGCGGACTGCCCGGGACGGACACTGCCCCGGTGCTGGTGGCGACGAGCACGAGACGCCGGCAGCGGCGCGGATTCTGCAGGGCGAACTGCTGAGCCAGCGCGCCGCCCCACGAGTATCCGACGACGTCGACGACCCGGAAACCGAGGGCGTCGAGGACCCGGCCCACGACCCATGCCAGATACGGGAAGCCGTACGGCACCAGCGACGACGGCGACCCACCGGCGCCGGGAACGTCGAAGCGCACGATCGTCGCCCCCGCGTTCCAGGACTCCACGATCGGACCGAGGATTTCCAATCCGGCGCCGAGACCGTTGCACAACACCACGGGAACTCCGCTCCCGTGGCGCACGCTGACCCGGATCCGGTGGCAGCCGACGCGGACGATCCGCTCCTCGAACCGGGTGTGGTGATCGAGCACGTTTCCGGCGGTCACGTGTAGAGCACAACCATCTCGGCGATACACACCGGTCGTGTCCCACCGTCGATCTCGCTGTTGATCTCGAAGACCACCTCGAGACCTGCCGGCTTGTGCTGAAGTCGAAGCGTCATGATTGTTCCTCGAGATGTGGGGCGTTCTGCCCGGGGAGTGCGGGAGCGGCGTTGTGTCAGGCGTGCCCGGCACGGTCCGATTCGGGCACCCGACCCTGGGAGGACAGTTCCTCGAGGAGGAGGGGCACGCCGATGTTCAGCGAGTGGATGCCGATGGTGGTCGCGAGCTTCAGGACTTCGACGATCTCGCGGGCGGTGACGCCCAGATCGAGTGCGGCTCGTATGTGTCGCCGCAGCCCGGGAGCGTACATGTGGGTGCAGGAGGCATCGACGGCGATGCACAGCAACTGGACGACCTGCGGTGAGAGCACGCCGCTCTGGTACGGCTGCATCGTCGCCGTCAGGTAATGCTCGGTCCATTCGGGATCGAGTTCCTCGATCCCGTCCCACAGCGGGTTCCAGGTGCCCTCCGCCTTCATGCGGTCGACGATGGAAGGAGCCGCACGGGGCGTGTGGGCGGTCATCGGCCGCGAACCTGGTCGACGACGGCCGAGACCAGCTCGCGCTTGAGGATCTTTCCGGTGGCGGTCATGGGCAGGGCCGTGGTGAATTCGACGGACCGGGGGTACTTGTAGCCGGCCATCTGGTCCTTGCACCAGTCGATCAGCTCCGTCTCGGTGATCCGTGCACCCGGTTCGAGGATGACGAATGCCTTGACTTCTTCGCCGTGCCGTTCGTCCGGGACGCCCACGACGGCTGCGAGCGAGACCGCGGCGTGCGTCATCAGTACTTCCTCGATCTCTCGGGGGTAGACGTTGAATCCGCCGCGGACGATGAGATCCTTGGCCCGGTCGACGATGTAGTAGAAGCCGTCCTCGTCGCGCCGTGCGAGATCGCCTGTGCGGAACCAGCCGTCGCGCATCACCTCGGCGGTGGCGTCGGGCCGGCCGAGGTAGCCCTTCATCACGTTGTGGCCGCGGAGTGCGAGCTCCCCGACCTGGTCGTCGCCGAGAACGGGGTTCCAATGCTCGTCGACGAGCTTGGCCTCGATGCCCCAGACCGGAACACCGATCGAGCCGGGGCGGGGGTCGCGTTCGGGGTCGCTGAAGACCGCCAGCGGCGAGGTTTCGGACAGACCGTAGCCCTCGAGAATCCGCACGCCGAAGCGGCGTTCGAACTGGGCGTGGATCTCCACGGGCAGCGCGGCGCCACCGGAGATCGCGCGCCGCAGGGAGCGGGAGATGCGGTCGACGTCGACGGTGTCGTCGACCGCGCCGAGCAGAGCCCAGTACATGGTCGGCACCCCGGCGAAGACGGTGATGTCCTCGCCGACCATGAGCTCGAGCGCCGCCTTCGCGTCGAACCGCGGCAGGAGCACGAGGGTGGCGCCGACCGACAGGCCGGCATTCATCGTCACGGTCTGGCCGAAGGAATGGAACAGTGGCAGGGTGAGCAGGTAGGTGTCCGGGCGCAGCGGGGTGCTGTCGAACAACCGGTTGGCGGTCAGGGCATTGAGCAGCATGTTCGCGTGCGTCAGTTCCGCGCCCTTCGGCCGGCCGGTGGTGCCGCTGGTGTAGAGGATCACCGCGGTATCGCCGGGCTCGCGAACGACGGTGTCGAATGTGTCCGGACGGGTCTCGACGGCCCGGGCGAGGGTGCCGACGCCGGGGATCGGCGACGACGTGTCCGGGTCCGCGGTGAGGAGAATCATCTCGCGGCATCCGGCGGCGTTGTCGAATCCGGCACGGCCGTATTCGCCCATGGGCAGGTCGTCGGTGCCCTCGAAGCAGAAGTAGAGGGCGGCACCGGAATCGTCGAGATGGTAGGTGATCTCGCGCGGCTTGAGCAGGATGTTCAACGGCACGACGATCGCGCCGGCCTTGAGGATCCCGTAGTAGACGGCGGGGAACTGCGGGATGTTCGGGCACGAGAGCGCGACCTTGTCGCCGGGGCCGATGCCCCGGGCGGCGAGCAGGTTCGCCACCTGGTTGGCCAGGGCGTCGAGGTGGGCGTAGGTGAGGCGTTCCGTGCCGAAGACCAGTGCGACGCGATCGGGGTAGCGACGGACGGAGTCTTCCAGTAGTACGGAGAGATTGAGCACGAGAGTGTGTCCTGTCGTTGTGACGAGGGAGACGGTGGAGTCAGCCCAGGGGTGCGTCGGTGGCGGCGCGGACCTGCTCGGCGGTGACGCCGGGTGCGCACTCGACCAGCACCAGTCCGGTGTCGGTGACGTCGAGGACGGCGAGGTCGGTGATGATCCGCTGCACCACGGCCTCCCCGGTGAGCGGCAGGGTGCACCGCTCGACAATCTTCGATGCGCCGGTCTTGTCGGTGTGCTCCATCAGCACGATGACCGTGCGGGCGCCGTGGACGAGGTCCATCGCCCCGCCCATGCCCTTGACCATCTTGCCCGGCACCATCCAGTTCGCCAGATCCCCGGTGGCGGAGACCTGCATCCCACCGAGCACCGCGGTGTCGATGTGCCCGCCGCGGATCATCCCGAACGAGATGGCCGAGTCGAAGAACGCCGCACCGGGGTGGACGGTGATCGTTTCCTTGCCGGCGTTGATCAGGTCCGGATCGACGGCGTCCTCGGTCGGGTAGGGGCCCGTCCCCAGGATCCCGTTCTCCGAATGCAGCGTGACCCGCACGCCCTCGGGCAGGAAGTTCGGAATCAGCGTCGGCAGCCCGATGCCGAGATTGACGTACTGCCCCGGCGTGAGTTCCTGCGCGGCGCGGGCCGCCATCTCGGTACGTGACCAGCCGAGGGTGTCGATCACTGCGGTCATGCTCGGGCCTCCTTGGCGGCGCGCACGGTGCGCTTCTCGATCTGCTTGTCCTGCATTCCGGTGTGCACGATGCGGTCGACGAAGATTCCCGGAAGGTGCACCTGGTCCGGGTCGATCTCGCCGGGTTCGACGAGCTGTTCGACCTGGGCGATGCAGATCTTCCCGGCCATCGCGGCCAGCGGGTTGAAGTTCATCGCGGCCTTGTTGAACACCAGGTTGCCCTCGGTGTCGCCGCGCAGCGCATGGACCAGGGCGAAGTCCGCGGTGATCGATTCTTCGAGCACGTACCGCCTGCCGCGGAACTCGCGGATCTCCTTCGGCGGCGACGCGAGTGCGACGGATCCGTCCGCGTGGTAGCGCCACGGCAGCCCGCCCTGCGAGACGGGGGTGCCGACCCCGGCGGGAGTGAAGAACGCCGGGATGCCGGCGCCGCCGGCACGCATCTTCTCCGCCAGGGTGCCCTGCGGGGTCAGCTCCACCTCGAGTTCACCGGAGAGGTACTGACGGGCGAACTCCTTGTTCTCCCCCACATAGGAGGCGGTGACGCGGCGGATCCGCTTGTCGCCGAGCAGGATTCCCAGTCCGTGCCCGTCGACGCCGCAGTTGTTGGAGAACACCTCGAAATCGGTGCCCTTCCCCTCCGCGAGCGCCGCGATCAGCTCGTCCGGGATGCCTGACAGGCCGAAACCTCCGACCGCGAGCGAGGCACCGGACGGGATGTCGGCGACGGCCTCGGCCGCAGTTGTGTAGATCTTGCTCAATTTCTTTCTCCGTACTGGCGCAGGACGCGCGATGCAGGGGGCGTGTGGCTGGCGTGAGGGGCGGGCCGGCGACCTCGAGTCGTGGCCCGCCCCGGAATCAGCACCGCGCTGCGGCGGATGCTGCGGTGTGCTCGATCAGTTCCTGCAGCAGCTCCTCGGCGCGCGGCCAATATCCGTAGCCGGCGGCGGGATTCAGGTGCCCGACGTTGCCGAGGTCGACCAGCCGGCTGCCCCACAGCTCGGCCATGCCGGTCACACGGCGGTAGCAGGCGAGTGGATCGTTGCGGCTTGCTGCGACGACACTCGGGAACGGCAGCCTCCGGCGAGGGATGGGGTTCCAGCCGCCACGGTCGAGGTCTTCGCCGGAGGGGTAGCCGGCGGGCAGCGGCAACTCCAGGTCCGCCGGGGTCGCCAGGAGGGCGCCCTGGATCGGCCGGGTGGGGTTCTGGGCCCAGTGGACTGTGGTCATGACTCCGGCGCTGTGGGCGACGAGCACGACCGGGCCGGAGATGTCGTTCAGGACGGTGTCGAGAGCGGCGACGCGGGCGGCACGGTCGAGCTTGTCGTGCTCGAGCGGGGGCACGGTGCGCGCGTCGTCGAGGCGTTCGGCGAGCAGGGTCTGCCAGTGGTCCGCGACGTGGTCTCGCAGACCCGGCACTATCACCACGGTCGGAGAGGTGGGGCTGTTCAAGATCGGCTCCAGGAGCTTGTTCGAAGTGACGGGGAAGCAGGAGTGTCTGCCTCAGCGGGCGACGGGAGTGCTCAGTGCGAGGAGTTTGCGCAGTCCCGCAGGATGGAGGCGCTTGCCGGCCAGCAGCGCGGCGATGGCAGCGAGGTAGACCAGGGGCGACAGCTGCAGCGCCTCTCGCAAGCCGAGCCGATCGGCGAGGATGCCGACGACGAACGGGCCGAGGGCGAGACCGAGCAGGTTGTTGGCGACGGTGAGCGTGCCCATCGCGGACGCGCGCACCGACGTGTGGGTCAGGTTCGCGACCATCGCTGCGGTTGGACCCGAGGAGCCGGCGGAGAAGAAGGCACCGATTCCGATGAGCACAAGCTGGGCGGGGCCGGCCTCGAGCCGGAAGGCGGTAAGCAGGCACACCAGCGCGATGATGCAGAAGACGACGGCAGCGGTCCACTTGCGGGTGATGTCGTGGCGGCCGAGGCGGTCGGTGATGATGCCGCAGACGACCATGCCACTGCCGACGAGAAGTACGACGATCGAGGCGGCGGCTCCGGCCTTGTCCGGGGCGAGGCCGTAGTACCGGTTGAAGTAGCTCGGAGTCCACGACAGCAGCACTGCGGCGGTGAATATCTGCAGTCCGCCACCGATGTAGGCGAACAGCACTGCCGGATTGGTGAACAGGCTCGACACCGGGGCGCGAAAGCCGTCGGGTGGGGTTGCGGTCTGCCTCGGGTGTTCGTCGGCGGCGTTCTCGGCGAGCCTGCGTTCGGTGACGAGCGTCCGGAACAGCGCAACCAGGATCAGGCCGAAGACCGCCATGGCCGCGAACGACCATCGCCAGCTCAGGTGCACGGCGATCACTCCGCCGAGGGCGACGCCGATCACCGACCCGAACGATCCGCCGGCCATGAAGGCGCCGCTGAGTGAGGCGTGCACCCGCGGGGCGAATACACTCAGCACCACCGCGATGCCCACGCTGCCGTAGGCGGCTTCGCCGACGCCGACGAGGAATCTGGCACCGAGCATCTGCTCGAAGTTGGAGGCGACCGCACAGAGCAGGGTGGCCGCGCTCCACAACACGGCCATGAGCACGAGGCTCTTGACCCGGCCCCACCGGTCCGCGAGCAGCGACAACGGCAGGGTGAGCAGGCCGACCATGAGGGCGACGATGCTGGTGAGGGAAGCGAGCTGTGAATCAGACAGGGCCCATTCGCTTTTCAGGAACGGGAAGACGGCGCTGAGGACCTGTCGGGACATGTAGTCCGAGAGCAGCAGCCCGAAGGTCAGGGCGAAGACGATCCACGGGTACGTCCGTGAGCGCGTGTGGGGGCGGGGACCGGCGGCCGGTGTGCCGGTCGGATTCTCCACGGGGGAGGTGGGCAGTCCCATGGGAACTCCTGTGGGCGAGGGTGGCGGTGAATGCGGAGGAACGACCGCGAGGAGGACAGAACGAGACGTCGTGGGCCTCTCCCGTGGCACCGCCACGGGAGAGGTGGCACCCACGGCCGGGGCACGCACGGTGCTGTGTGCGTGCCCCTCCGGGGAGGTGTCCGGTGTGCCTGGCTCAGGCGTGCTGGGTGAAGCCGCGCTGGCCGGGCTTGCGGTTGGGTGCGAAGCCGACCTTGGCGAGGGTCTCGTCGGCGTCGGCGTAGCGCTCGTCGAGCTTGTAGATCTCGCGGGCCTCCTTGCCGGTGGCCACCTGCCGGCCGAGTTCACCGGCGATGCGCACGAGCTGTTCGATCTGCTGGACCGAGGTCATCTTCTCCTTGGTCGGCGTCCACAGGGTGTCCTCGTTGCCGACCCGGCAGTGCAGGCCCATCGCGATTGCCATGGTGTTGATCGGCAGTACCGACCGCATCAGGGTCTCGAGGGTCAGCACCGCGCCGTCGGGGGTGCGGCGGATGAACTCCATCATGTTGTAGGGGTTGGGGCCGTCGAACCCACCGCCGATACCGACCCAGGTCACCATCAGCGGGCCGGTGTAGACGCCACGGCGGATCAGCCGTTCGACGGTTTCGAGCTGCGGGATACTCGAGAGCTGGAAGTGCGGCTGGATACCCTTGGCCTGCAAGCGCTTCAGGTGCTCTTCGACCCATTCCGGGCCGGCCGGGACGACCATCTCACGGTACGCCTCCCACACCTCGGGACGCTCGAAGGAGGTACCGCGGATGTCGTCGGGGGTCATCAACTCCACGATGTTCATCTGGCTGGTGTTGATGGCGATGGTGACCTGATCCGGGGCTGGATCGAGCTCGGCCAGCATGTGGCGGGCGTCGTCCGAGAGCCACTTGGCGTCGGCGCCCTCCCCCTCGGGGGCGAACGAGATCGACCCACCGACCTGCAGGATCATGTCGGGCACGGCCTCACGCAACCGGCCGAGCAGCTCGTTGAACTTCGACAGCCGCTTGGAGCCCTTGCCGTCGAGTTCACGCACGTGGATGTGCAGGACGGTCGCGCCGGCGTCGTAGCAGTCCACCGCCTGCTGGACGTGCTCGTCCATGGTCAACGGCAGGTCCTCGCGGAAGTCGTCGAGTTCCCATTCCGGGCCGTACGGCGCGGCGGTGATGACCAGTTTCTCCTGGTTCTCGGGGAACAGGGAATCGTCGAGGAAGTGCATCTGTGGTCTCCGTTTCAGAGTCGATGAGGAAGGAAGAGGAAGTCAGAAGGGGCGGTCGCCGATGATCCCGGCGCGCTCCATCTTGCGTACG
>NZ_PCZU01000214.1:52050-58676 GCF_002887785.1 Rhodococcus sp. ENV425 | reverse complement strand
GGGCCAATAGTCCTGCACCGCATAGTGTTGGGTGGAACGGTTGTCCCAGATGGCGATGCTGTTCTTCGTCCACCGCCAGCGCACCTGGTACTCGGGGATCGCGGCCTGGCTGATCAGGTACTGCAGCAGATTGCCGGCGCCGGGGGCGTAGTCGATCCCGAACCGGACATTGTCGGGGGTGTGGTAGTTGACCAGGTGCGTGGCAAAGGCGTTGACGAACAGGATCTTCTCGCCGGTCTCGGGGTGGGTGCGCACCACCGGGTGCTCCGCGTCCGGGTACCGCGCATGCAGCTGATGGCGCTGTTCCATCGGCAGGGCGGCACCGAAGCTCGCCTCGATGCTGTGCCGGGCCCGCAGTCCGGCGACCTGTTCCTTCACCGGCGCGGGCAGCCGCCGGTACGCCTCGGCCATGTTCACCCAGACGGTATCGCCACCGACCGGCGGCGTCTCCACGCACCGCAGCACGCACCCCATGGGCGGGTTCTGCCGCCATGTGGCGTCGCAGTGGTAGGCGTTCTCGTAGTGCTCGGGCGGGCTGTCGACGTCCTTGTAGATCCGCACCAGGCCAGGGTTGTCGGGGTCGCTGCCGACCATCGGGTGATCCTCGAGCGGACCGAACCGTTCGGCCAGCGCCACATGCTCGGCGCGAGTGATGTCCTGGTCGCGGAAGAAGAGCACCTTGTGTTCGAGCAGGAGCGCGTGCAGCTGCTCGAACAGCGCATGGTCACGCGAAACCTCCCCGAGGTCGACGTCGAACAGCTCGGCGCCGATGGTGCAGGTGAGCGGTTCGACGCGGAACTCCCGCGTGGTGGCCGTGGTCGTCTCCGACAGCCGGGTGGTGGTAGTCATGACAGATCCTTCGTGGGTGGTGGGATGGCGGTGGCGTCCGGAGCAACATCCCGCCCGGCCGGGGTCAGAGGGTGAAGACCGACGAGCCGATGCTGCGACCGGCTTCGAGATCGTGGTGGGCGCGGACCGCGTCTTCGAGTGCATACCGCTGGTTGATCTCGATCGCGATCTTCCCGGTGGCGACGTGGGAGAACAGCTCTCCGGCGAGTTCGGCGCGCTCGGCCGGGTCGGCGATGTAGTCCGCGAGCGCCGGACGGGTCACGAACAACGATCCCTTGACCGCGAGCTGCATTGCGTCGATCGGGGGAATGGGCCCGGAGGCGGTACCGAAGCAGACCAGCAGACCGCGGCGCGCCAGCGAATCGAGGGAGGTCGGGTACGTCGTCTTGCCGATGCTGTCGTACACCACGGGAACGCCGGCGCCGTCCGTCAGTTCCCGCACTCGCTTCGCGACGTCCTCCTGCGTGTAGATCACGACGTGATCGCACCCGTGGGCGCGCGCTGTCTCGGCCTTCTCCTCGCTCGAGACCGTCCCGATCACGTTGATTCCCAACAACTTCGCCCACTGAGTGAAGATCAGGCCCACGCCTCCCGCCGCCGCGTGCAGCAGCACGGTGTCCCCGGCCTTCAGCGGGTGGATGCGGCGCAGCAGATAGGCGGTGGTCAAGCCGCGCATGGTCATCGCCGCGGCGGTGTCGAACCCGATGGCATCGGGCAAGGGGATCAGGTGTTCGGCGGGCATCACGCGCTCGGTGCTGTAGGCGCCGAGCGGGCTGCCGGTGTAGGTCACCCGATCGCCTTCCCGCACGTGCGCCACGTCCGGTCCGACGGCCTCGACCACGCCGGCGGCTTCGACACCCATGCCGGCCGGCAGGGGGGCGGGGTACAGGCCGGTGCGGAAGTACGTGTCGGCGAAGTTGAGACCCACGGCCTCATGCCGGATCCGGACCTCGCCCGGGCCGGGGTCTCCGACCTCGACGGCTTCCCACCGCATGACCTCGGGGCCACCGGTTTCGTAGAAGCGGACGGCTTTTGCCACAGTCTTCTCCTTGTCGCGCCTGCCGGCCCGTTCCACCGGGCAGGCTCGGCGTCTTGATGTTTCTCGGGATGTAATTGCTTCCCGCTGTACGGGATCCGGGCTGTCGAGGGCACGTTGCCGTGCTCGACTGCGGTCGGTGTTCCGGCGGGAGGAGGTGGGCGATGTCGCGGCCGTGGCCGACGTTCCCTCTCCCCAACCGGCTCTGTGTGATGGACCTAACAGTAGTGGAGTGCATGCCCGAATGCTTATCCCTGAGGGACGTAATTCTGTTCATTTGGGGACATGCCCTGTGCACTGGGGAAGGCTCCCGGTCCGGGCGGCTCACCACATCCGGCCTCATCGATCGGATCAGGTCGACGTGGGCCGCGAATCCGGTGAGGAATCAGCGCGTCCCGGGCCGGTTCCAGGGGACGGCGCAGCAGGCCGACAGCCCCACCGGTGTCGACTACCGAACCGGCTCGTGCCCGCCGGAGTCGACGTCAGTGCGTACCGGCTCGTTGCGGGCCGACCGCGGCCTCGGGCGGAAGCAGTGCCGGCGGTCCCGATCGACGGCGGCGCAGCGCCTTCTCCGCTTCGACGACGATCGGGACGATCAGTGCCCAGCCGAGGCAGGCGAGCCACTGGCCTCCGGTCAGCGACGTGGTCATCAGAAGTTCTTGGAGGAAGCCGATTTCGACGGCGAATACGGTGACCACGACGGGAATCGACAGGATCTTCAGCGCCCCGAGTATCGGGGCCTCCAGGCCGGATTCCGGATCGCGGCGCATGACGAGTCCGGCGAGAACGGATCCGAACGACAGCACCACGAATGCTGTCGTCATGGGGACGTTCGCTTCGGTGGTGCTCATCTCGCCCGGGGCGAGGAGCATCGCGGCGAGGGTAACGGCGAACTGCAGGATGCCGTAGGCCAGCCACTGCGTGAACGCCCTCCGGTTGGCGATGGGCAGCTTCGGATCGCGGGGCGCTTTGTTCATCAGGTCGGGCGCCGGCGGGTCGAGCATGATGACGGCGACCGGGAACAGAGGGATGAAGAAGTGCTGGAACAGCACCATCAGCGGGGTGAGTGCGACGCCGTCGTTGATGTCGAAGATGCTCGCGACGAGGAACAGCAGAACCAGTGAGAACAGTTTCGACATCTGGTAGCGGATGTAGGAGACGATCTTGTCGTAGATGTTGCGGCCAAGGCGGATCGCGCTGATCAGGGTCCCGAAGTTGTCGTCGGTGAGGACCATCTTGCCGGCCTGTTTGGTGACTTCGCTGCCCGATCCCATGGCGACACCGATGTCGGCCTTCTTCAGCGCGGCGGCGTCGTTGACGGCGTCGCCGGTCATCGCCACGACCGCGCCGGTCTTCTGCATGACGTCGGCGAGGCGGAGTTTGTCCTGCGGGGTGACGCGACCGAACACGTGCAGGTCGGGCAGGGCAGCCGACAGTTCCTCGTCGGTCATGGCCTGCAGTTCGGTGCCACCGATCGCGCCCGGTCCGAGGCCGAGTTCGGCGGCGATGGCGGATGCGGTGATCGCGTGGTCTCCGGTGATCATTCGGACTTCGATGCCGGCCTCGTGGGCGGTGCGCACGGCATCGATTGCCTCCGGCCGGAGTGGGTCGATGATGCCGACCATACCGACGAACGTGAGGTCCTCGACGAACGACATGGGGTCGGCTTGCACAGCCTGCTCCTGCCCGTCGAGCACGCGTGCTGCGAACGCCAGGACGCGCAGGCCCTTCTCGGACATGGCCTGGTTCGCCGCGATCAGTTCCTGCCGGACGTCGCCGATCGGTACCGCCTGCCGGCCGGGACGGAAGGCGTTCGTGCACCGCGCGAGAACGACGTCCGGTCCGCCCTTGACCAGTTCCACGAATCGGGTGGTGCCGTCGACCGGTAGATGGTGGAACGTCGCCATGAACTTGTACGCGGAGTCGAACGGCACGGCGGCGACGCGGGGATACGTCCGCCGGGTCTGGGGAGCGTCGACGCCGACCTTCGCTGCGAGCACCACCAGGGCGGCCTCGGTGGGATCGCCGACCACCTGTCCGGAGTCGGAGACGGTGGCGTCGCTGTCGAGGCACAGCCCGTAGGCGAGCAGGGTGAAGTCGGGGGCCGACTCGCCCGCGACGTGGGTGACGCGCCCCGACTTGCTGTATCCCTCACCGTCGACGCTGTACCAGCGGCAATGGAAGTACAGTGATCGCACGGTCATCTGGTTCATGGTCAGCGTGCCGGTCTTGTCGGAGTTGATCGCGCTGGTGGCGCCGAGGGTCTCGACGTCGGTGAGGTTCTTCACGACGGCCTTCGCCTCGGCCAGCTGGCGGGCGCCGTAGGCGAGCATGGCCTGGACGAACGTCGGCAGGCCGGTCGGGATCGCGGAGACGCCCATGGAGATGCCCAGCAGCAAGACCGTGGTCACGCTCTGTCCGCGGATCACTCCGAGGACGACGATGAGGGCGACCGCGGTCCACGCGATGATGCCGAGCACCTTGGTGAGCGAATTCAGTTCGCGTTGCAGCGGCGACTTGCTCGGCGTGACGGCCGAGAGCATCGAGGCGATGCGGCCCATCTGGGTGTGCATGCCGGTTTCGGTGACCACCATGGTGGCGGTGCCGCGCGTGACCGAGGTGTTCTGGAAGACCATGTTGCTGCGATCGCCGAGGGGGACGTCGGCGGCGCCGAGGGTCTGGGGATCCTTCGGGACGGGGGCGCTTTCGCCCGTCAGTGCCGCCTCCTGCGTCTCGAGGGTGGCCGAGGTGAGCAGTCGGCCGTCCGCGGGGACGATGTCGCCCGCCTCGAGCTGCACGACATCGCCCGGCACCAGGTCGGTGGCGGCGAGCTGAACCAGTGTCCCGTCACGGGTCACCCGCGCCTGCGGGGTCTGCATCTTCGCCAGTGCGTCGACGCTGGCGCGGGCCTTCAACTCCTGCCGGGTGCCCAGGACCACGTTGAGTCCGACGAGTACGGCAACGACGATCGCCGTGGGGATCTCCCCGATGACGACGCTGACGACCGCCACCGCGACCAGCATCAGGTTCATCAGGTCCTTCAGCTGGAGCAGCGCGAGCGCCCGTGCCGACGGTGCGGGTTCGGAGACGATGCTGTTGGACCCGTAGCGTCGTCGACGCTCGCCCGCCTCGTCGCTCGTCAGTCCGGTCTGCGTGTCGGTGGCCAGTGCGGACACCACGACGTCGGCCCTCTGGGCGTGCCACGTCGTGTGCGTTTGCCCCGTAGCGGGGATGTCCGACCGTTTCGGCGTGCGTTCTGTCGAGGCCATGGCTGACAGGTCCTTCCCGGCGCGGATGTCAGTAGGGAGTGGGGATCCAGTGCAGCGGTGGTGTCGTCACCCGGTAACCGTCGGGCTTCTGCCGCGCCGGGAGGGTGATGTCGTGAACTTCCAGGGGCTCGTAGGGGATCTTGCTCAGCAGATGGCTGATGATGTTGAGCCGTCCGCGCTTCTTGTCGTCGTTGTCGGCGACGTACCACGGTGCCCAGCCGGTGTCGGTGAACCGGAACATCTCGTCCCGCGCCCGTGAGTAGTCGTACCACCGGCTGTACGACTGCAGATCGAGGTCCGACAGCTTCCAGATCTTGCGCGGATCGTCGATCCGGCTCTGCAAACGTGCGGTCTGTTGCTCCTCGCTCACCTCGAGCCAGTACTTCAGCAGGATTACACCCGACTCCACGATTGCGCGTTCGACCGCCGGAACGAGCTGGAGGAAGTGGCCCGCCTCCTCCTCGGTGCAAAAGCCCATCACCCGTTCGACGCCGGCGCGGTTGTACCAGCTGCGGTCGAAGATCACGACCTCTCCACCGGCGGGCAGATGCGGCAGATACCGCTGCACATACATCTGCGTCTTCTCCCGCTCGGTCGGTGCGGGCAACGCGACCACGCGGAACACCCGCGGGCTCACCCGCTCGGTGATCGCCTTGATGACCCCACCCTTCCCGGCGGTGTCACGCCCCTCGAACACGATGCAGATCTTCGCGCCCGACGCTTTCACCCATTCCTGCACCGCGACGAGTTCGGCGTGCAGCGGTCTGAGCAGGCGCCGGTACTCCTTGTTCTTCATCGGTGGGGTGAACTCGACGGTCGGCGCGTGCAATTCGCCGGTATCGGCACGAGGCTGCGGCCCGTGCTTCGCGTCCCTGTGCGCCGTGCCCTTCTTCTTCTTCTTCTTCTTCTTCGATTTCGAGGGTGCGGATTTCGATCCCACAGCTGTATCTCCTGCCACCAGGAATCCGATGCGGTCAAACCCGGGACCGGCCCGGGGCCTTTCCGGTCCGACGTCGAGTTCTCGAGTCCTGCACCGGAGGTGCGGACGATGCGGATGAATCGAGGGGGAATCGCCGGACGTCGCGCTCGCGTGTTCCGTCGATGGCGTGCATGGGTGGGATTCTCCTCCCCACCCCGCCCGATTGGCCGCGTTTCGCGGCAGGACGGTCGGCGCTGTGCCGATTTCGAGGAGCTGTGCCGATTTCGCGGAGCGGCGGGGTGCCCCCTGCCCTCGTTCCTGCGACCCTGCTCGGTGCCGGTCACCGGACGGGTTCGCTCATCCGAACAGCAGGATTCCCGTGAGTGCGAGGGCCGAGACCCATGCCGTGGATGCGGCGGCGAGGGCGAAGGGCCGCCAGCCCACGCCTCGGAGGACGTCGATGCGTACGCCGGTCCCGAGCGCGAACATGGCGGCGGTGAGCAGCGCGGTCTGCGCAAGTCGAGCCGACCCGAGGACCTGATCAGGGAGCAGA
>NZ_PCZU01000214.1:29467-52040 GCF_002887785.1 Rhodococcus sp. ENV425 | reverse complement strand
GAAGCCGAGCAGGAACAGCGGCACCAGCGGTGGGCGCCGCGTGTCGGCCTGCGTGGCGGTGACGCGGCGCGAGGCCACGCCGATCCAGGCGATCACGGGCGCGAGCAGCGCGACCCGGGCGAGTTTCACCGTCACCGCCACCGTGAGAGCGGTCGCTCCGGCCGCGCCGGCACCGTGGGCGTCGATGGCCCCGCCGGCGGCCACGACCTGCGCCACCTCGTGGATCGCGGCACCGGCCCACACGCCTGCCCGAGTGTGGTCGAGCCCGAGCACGGACGCCGCGAGCGGGAGGCCGGGGATCATCGCAGTGCCGAAGACGACCACCAGTGCGACGGCGGTGACCACCTCCTGCTTCCGGGCCTCGACGACCCCGTCCGCGGCTGCGACGGCGGCCGCTCCACAGATCGAGAATCCGCACGCGATGAGCAGTCGCTGCGTCCAGCCGAGACCGAGGATCCGGCCCAGTGCCATGGTTCCGGCGATGCCGCAGGACACGACGGCGACGACGATGCCGAGCACGCCCCAGCCGAGGTCCAGGACGTCGGTGACCAGGAGCTGAAGTCCCAGGAGCGCGACTCCGACGCGGAGCAACCGCCGGGAAGCCATGGTGATGCCCGGTTCGGTGACGGTCGGCAACCTCGTGGTGTTGGCCAGCAGTGCACCGGCGAGAATCGCGATCAGCAGGGGGCTGAGGCCGTCGACGAGTGCCGACGCAGCGAGCGCAGCCGCGGCACCCGCGCCGCAGAGAACGAGTCCGGGGACGGGCGTGCGCAGGCGAACCGAGACCGGCGGTGCGGGCGTGGTGGGGGATACGGCCATGGTGCCCAGCCTGACGGCTCCCGGGTCGGGCGGATAGACCGTGTTTCCGCATCACGTCATATCGATTCGATATGACGCACCCGGTGCTGATCCGACGACGATTCTCCGGCGCGCCACCGGCTGGGGGTGCACCCGAAGCGCTTCCGGAACCAGCGCGAGAAGCTGCTGGGCGAGGAGAATCCGAGCAGGTCGGAGACTTCGGTCAGGGAGTAGCGCCGGTTGCCGACCATGTGCCCGGCCAGTTCGGCGCGGACCGAATCCAGGAGCGACGAGAAGGTGTGGCCTTCCTCGGCGAGTCTGCGGTGCACCGTCCTGCGGTCCACCCCCAGGCTGCGAGCGACCTGCTCGATCGAGCAACGACCGGTGGGAAGCAGGAGTTCGATCAGTTCGCGGACACGATTGAGCGTCGTCGCCTCGCGTGTGGCGTGCATCGAGTCCAGGAGTTGTTGGGTGTACGGCCGCAACAGCGGATCGGACATCGTATTGGGGGCGTCGAGATCTTTGGCATAGAGGGTGATTCCGTCGAAGTCCTGCTCGAATTCGACGACGGGTCCGAAGAGTCGGAGGTGAGTGCGCATGCTGCGCGGAGCCGGATGGGCGAACGACACGGTGACGGGCTGCCAGGCCGGCCCGAGAAAGCCTTGCAGCAACCGGTGCAGAACTCCGACGGCGAGTTCGACAGACTGGCGGAAGGTCCCCGGCTGCCCCAGGTCGAGGGTGAGCCGGAGGGTTGCGACACCGCCGTGCTCGTTCAGGCGGATGCGCAGGGCTTCGTTGTACATGTGCTCGTGGCGCATGAGGACCTTCAGGGCGCTGCGGACGTCCGGTTCCTCCCGGATGACCAGGCTCAGCGGGCCGAGGTTGGAGAATCGCCGGCGCTCGGCGAGGGCGAGGCCGAAGTCGTCCCGGCCGGACTCGGCGGCGGAGCGTTCGAGCAACTCGGCGATCGCCGCCGCCGGCACCCAGCGGTCCTGCAGGCTCAGGCTGGCCGGGTCCAGGCCCGCGCTCCTGGCGAGAGAGGCGGGATTCAAGCCCAGCGAGTGGGCGAGCTCGACGTAGTTGTTCAGTGAGGCATAGCGTGCGAGAGGCTTCAACTGCCGCTTCCTGTCCCGAATCGATAAGCCACGCGACGAGTGATGACGACTATATCGGCGTCGACCGGGAGGCTCGACGCCGCGACCGCGGTTCGCCCGGCCCCGGGACGGGGCCACGCCCGCCGAGACGGGAAGAAAGAAAAAGGACCGGCACGTCCGGTCGCCTCACGGCGACAGGCGCAATGCAGCTCCAGCCGGACGGAACTCTGCAAAGGCAAAACAACTGAGCCCGGGGGACACGGAGCGTGCCGATCCGAACTCTTCAACACCGCCCCTGTCCCCGATATTCCATCCCCGCCCGGGTGAACTGCATCTCGGATCGCTGGTTTCTCACATTTCTCTCCGCCGATGCGTCTACCTCGTATACGCCGGATGGAAGGATCAACCCCGTGAACGCGACGCGAACCCACACGGTCGTCGACTCACCGATCGGACCGCTGACCCTGGTGCGGACGGACGGAGCACTCAGTGGCCTGTACCTCGCCGAACACCGGCACCGGCCCGGCCCGCGCACCTTCGGAGACGTCGCGGCGACCGGTTTCGAGGAGGTCACCGAGCAGCTCGCCGAGTACTTCGCCGGGCAGCGCACCGAGTTCACCGTGCCCCTGGCACTGCACGGCACCGCCTTCCAGCTCCGCGTCTGGCAGGCGCTGCGGACCGTCGCTTACGGCACGGTGTGCACGTACACGGACCTGGCCGCCGCCGTCGGGCACCCCACGGCCGTGCGGGCGGTCGCCGCCGCGAACGGCCGCAACCCCGTCAGCATCGTCGTGCCGTGTCACCGCGTGATCGGCCGCGACGGCAGCCTCACCGGATATGCCGGGGGTCTCGCCCGCAAGCGCTACCTGCTCGACCGGGAGGCGCAGGTGACCCATGCCGTCCCCTGACCCGCTGCCGCCGTTCGAGCGGGTCGTCGCCGAGCACGGCGCCACCGTCCTGCGGGTGTGCCGCGCGCTGCTCGGTCCGGTCGACGCCGACGACGCGTGGTCCGAGACGTTCCTCGCCGCGCTGCGCGCCTACCCGGCGCTGCGTCCGGGCAGCAACGTCGAGGCGTGGCTCGTCACGATCGCGCACCGCAAGGCCGTCGACGTCCACCGTGCCCGGGCGCGGACCCCGGTGCCCGTCGCCGCCCTGCCGGAACGCCCCCTCGCCTCCGGGATGCCCGAGCCCGACGACGACCTGTGGTCGGCGGTGGCCGCGCTGCCGTTCACTCAGCGCGCCGCCGTCGTCTACCACCACGTCGTCGGCCTGCCCTACGCCGAGATAGCCGCGATCCTCGGCAACTCCACCGACGCCGCGCGCCGCGCCGCCGCCGACGGCCGGGCCGCGCTGCGCCGCCGCTACCCGACGGAGGAACCGTCATGACGCTCGAATCGTCGCCTGTCGATGCTGCCGACCTGACGCGCCTGCACGCGCGGCTGATCCTCGACGCCGAGGCCGCCGACCTGCTCGACGTCGCCTACCGGATCGTCGACACCCCGGTGGGACCGCTGCTGCTCGCCGCCACCCCCGCCGGCCTCGTGCGGGTCGCCTACGCCGCCGAGGATCACGAGGCGGTCCTCGCCCGGCTCGCCGCCGACATCAGCCCGCGCATCCTCGCCGCGCCCGCCCGGCTCGACGACGCCGCCCGCCAGCTCGACGAGTACTTCCGCGGCGCCCGCACCGCGTTCGACCTGCCGCTCGACCTGCGCCTGGCCCGGGGCTTCCGCCGCGAGGTCATCACGCACCTGCCGCGCATCGGCTACGGCCGTACCGCCAGCTACGCCGAGGTGGCGGCCGTGGCCGGCAGCCCGCGTGCCGTCCGGGCAGTGGGTACGGCGTGCGCGCGGAATCCGTTGCCCGTCGTCCTGCCGTGCCACCGGGTGGTGCGCAGCGACGGAGACCTCGGCAGGTACGTGGGCGGCGTGGACGCCAAGCGCGCCCTGTTGCGGCTCGAGGCCGCGGCGTGAGCGTCGCCCTGCGGTTGGCGGTGACGCCGCCGCTGGCCACCGCCCCGATGCTGGCGGCCCTGCGCAGCCACACCGTCGCCGGTCTCGAACGACACGACGCGGCCACCGGCACGCACGTGCGGTCGGTGCGGGGCCGGCACGGCCCGGCGGTGGTCGCGATCCGGCCCCGGCCGGCCGCCGAGCACGTGCCCATCCGGATCGACGCGGACCGCCGCGACCTGCCCGAGGTCGAGCAGTTGGTCCGGCGGTGGCTGGACCTCGACGCCGAGCCTGCCGTGATCGACGCGGCGCTCGGCGCCGATCCGCAGCTCGCCCGGATGGTGGCTGCCCGGCCGGGACTGCGCGTGCTCGGGACGACGGACTGGTTCGACACCGCCGTGCAGACCGTGCTGGGCCAGCAGGTCAGCGTCGCCGCCGCCGCCACGTTCGCCGGCCGGCTCGTCGCCCGCTACGGAGATCCGGGATCCGGTGCTATGCGCTGCTTTCCGGCCCCGGAGCGGCTCGCCGCCGCGGATGCCGACGAGGGGCAGGGGGCGGTGGGGCTCACCCGGGCGCGGGTGCGGACCGTGCTGGCGCTCGCTCGCGCCGCGGCCGACGGGCTCGATCCGGCCGAACCGGTGCGGTTCCGCACCGATCTGGCGGCACTGCCCGGCATCGGGCCGTGGACCGTGGACTACCTCGCCGTCCGCGTCCTCGGGGACCGTGACGCGTATCCCGCCGGAGATCTGGTGCTGCGCAGGGCCCTCGGCGTGGGTTCTGCCCGCGAGGCGACGGCCCGGGCCCGGCAGTGGAGTCCGTGGCGGGCCTACGCCGCGTTCCACCTGTGGACGCACGCCGCCTACGGCTCGTCCTCGCCGTAACGGTCCCGTATCGAGACATGCATGGGGAAAAGAACTTTCGTGTCACCGAACAACAGCCGGGTCGCCGACTCCACCGCGGCGGACAGGTGCGCCGTCGCGGCCTCCGGGGTGCGGGTGTGGACCACGATCTCGTCGTGCTGGAAGAAGACGAGTTCGCCGGTGTCGTCGGCGGCCAGGCGCAGGCGCAGATCGGCCAGCACGCACAGCGCCCATTCGGCGGCCGTCGCCTGAACGACGAAGTTGCGGGTGAACCGCCCCCGCGCCCGCGCGTCGCCGTGCGCGAAGAAGTCGGCACCCGGCGGCGGGCACGCGCGGCCGAGCCACGAATGCACCACCTCACCGCGCTCGCCGGCACGTGCGGCGCGTTCCACGAACTCCACCGCCTCGGGAAAGCTCCTGCGCAGCAGGGTGAGCAGCGCACGTGACTCGCCGGCCGTCGCACCGTAGAGCACGCCGAGCACGGCCACCTTCGCCTTCGCCCGGTCACCGCCGAACGCGGCCGCAGCCACCGGTGCGTACAGGTCGTCGCCGCCCGCCGCCGCCGTCATCCGCGGGTCGCCGGACATCGCGGCCAGGATGCGCGGTTCGAGCTGGCCGGCGTCGGCGATCACGAAGACGTGCCCGGGCTCGGCGATCACGCTCGACCGCAGCGCCTTCGGGATCTGCAGGGCCCCGCCGCCGCGGCTCGCCCAGCGCCCGGACACCACGGCACCGGGCACATAGACCGGATGGAACCGCCCGCCGCGCACCCAGGTGTCGAGCCACTGCCACCCGTTGGTGCTGTGCAGCTTCGACAGATCCCGGTGCTGCAAGAGCAGCGGCACCGCCGGATGGTCGAGTTCGCGCAGCACCCATTTGCGGGTGGACGACAGGTCGATGCCTTCGCGTCGGAACGCCTCGAGAATTTCGGTGTGCGAGGCCGGATTCAGCGCACGGCCGAACACCTCGCCGATCCGTGCGTTCAGTTCGGTGATCCGGGGTGGCAGCCCGTCGTCGGCGGGACGCGGACCGAGGGTGCGCTCGAGCACGCGGCGGTGGGCGTCGGCGGAGAACGGCAACCCGTCGAAACCCATCTCCGCGGCGGCCAGCGTGCCCGCCGATTCGGCGGCGACGAGCAGTTCGAGCCGGGCATTGCCGGCGAGTTCGGTGCGCTGCCGCTCGAACTCGGCGAGCACGGTCTCGGGGTCGACGGTGGGGGCGACGTCGAACAGCCCGGGGCGCTCGTCGACCGGTTGTTGCTCCGGTGGTGCGGGAATCCCGGCGCGTACGTTCAGGATCGCGCGTGTGGACGCCAGATCGTGGCATCGGCGCACCCGGACCCCGGCGCGCAGCAGGGCGGGGTACACGGTCGCGGTGCCGGTCCAGATCCACCGCGGCGGGTCCGCCGCCTCGAGCGTCCGCGCGGCCGTCGCGAGGTCGTCGTGGTATTCGGCCGCGGCGAGCGGGCGTCCGTCGGCGCCGACCGGAACGGTCCATCCGCCGGGCGGCTGCCCGCCGGCGGTGTCGGGAACCAGTACGGTGCGCACCCGTCCAGTCTGCACCGCCGTGCCGACACCGCCGGCGGACGGTCCCGTCCACCGTCGCCTCCGGACCCGCACGGTTACTCGGAAAGCAGGCCGGACTCCTCGAGTAGGTCGCCGATCTCCGTCGTCTCCAGCTTTGCGATCAGATTCTCACGCAACAGTTTCGGACAGGGAGGCGAGCCCGGCCCCGACGAACCATGCTGTCCTCTCGTCCACCCCTGTGGGCTTGCGGGGCTGCTGTAGGACGTGAGGCGTCGCCCCTTCGCGGTATCTGCCGCTACTTGTCGTTGGGGTAGCGGTAGAACCCTTCGCCGGTCGCCACACCGAGCTTGCCGGCGTCGATGTAGTTCTCCTTCAACCATGCGGCGGTGGTCCGGTCCTTCTCGTCGCCGTGGGACAGGATGTTGTAAGGCGTGGTGAGTCCGATGACGTCGTAGATCTGGAAGGGACCCATGGGTGCGCCGGTGGCGATCCGCCACACCCTGTCGACGTCCTCGGGGTCGGCGTAGCCGCCCGCGGCGAGCTCACCGGCGGCGTTGAGGAACGGCACCAGCAGCGAGTTCAGGACGTAGCCGGCCTTCTCCTTGTGGATCGGGACCGGGACCATGCCGATGGCCGCGGCGAAGTCGACGACCTGGTCGAACACCGCGGGGTCGGTGTCGTCGGTGCCCATGATCTCGGCCGTGTTGAACTTCCACACCTGGTTGGCGAAGTGCAGCGCGAGGAACTTGTCGGGACGGCCGGTGAAGTCCTTCATGTCGCTCGGCAGGAGTGTGGAGGAGTTGGTGGCGAAGATCGTGTCCGCGGGTGCGACCTCGCCCAGCTTCGTGTAGGTGTCCCGCTTGATGTCGAGGACCTCGGGCACGGCCTCGACGACGAGGTCGGCGTCCCGGACGGCGTCTGCGAGGTCGGAGGACAGGCGGATGCCGGTCGCGGCCGCCTCCGCCTTCCCGTCGCCGGCACCGGGAACCTCACGCTGGTACGTCTCGGCGAGCCCGCCGAAGCGCTTCTGCGCGTTGGCGAGGGCGTCGTCGCTGATGTCGTAGGCGGTGACGGCGAATCCGCTGTAGGCGGACTGGAACGCGATCTGCGCGCCGAGGACTCCGGTCCCGAGGACGGTCACCTTGCTGATCCGGCTGGTCATGCTTCCTTCTTTCGTTGTGGGGAGGACGCGCCCGGTTCCGGCCCGCTGCGGGCCGGGCGGTCGTCGTCGAGTGCCGCGAAGAAACCCGTGACGATCTGGTCGATCTGGGCGTGCAGGTCGGCCTCGGGGTCGTCGTCGGGATGCGCACCGGTGAATGCGCGCGCAAGTATCAGGTGCAGGATCGCGAAGATGCTCCGGCCGGCGTGCCGGGCCTGGTCCTCCGCTCGTCTCTCGTCCAGCCCGCGGTTCCGCGCGGCCTCGACGAGCCGACGCGCGATCGTCTCCTCGAAGCGGGCGACGAGATCGAGTCCCTCGGAACGGTATTTCTCGCTTGCGGAGCCGAACAGCAGCTCACGTTGGTAGTTCACCGTGTTCTCGACGTTGCTGTCGGCGGCCTCGAGAATAGGTCGGACGACGGCCTGCACCGCGTCCACCGGGTCGCGCCGCGATCGTGACTCGCGGTCGCCGGCGCTCAGGGCCGACCGGAACTGCTGGTTGTAGACCATCATCAGCAGTTCGCCCTTGGACGTCGCGTAGCGGAACAACGTTCCAGCCGCGACGTCCGCACGTTCGGAGATCTGCTGTGTCGTGACTCCCGCGAAGCCCTTCTCGGCGAACAACGATGCGGCGGCGGCGAAGATGCGGGACTGCTTGTCACGCATGTTCCGGTCTCGACGACCCGGAGTTCCCGATGAGGTAACCATCCCGCGCCTCCCAAAATGAGTGTACTCATTAATGAGCGTACTCCGATACCGTCCTGCAGGCACCCGATGTGCCCGCCCGGCGTCGCCGTCGAGGACCCATTTCATCCCCCGTTTCACCCCGTCGCGGCTGGGCCGGGCGGAATCGGAACGCTACGTTCGAGACCTGGGACCCCGCTGCTCTGCCCTCGAGGAGCAGCGGGGTCCTGTCTTTCGCGTCGTTACGCTGCGGCGGACACAGGCTCCGCGTCGCTGCGGCGGTGGAATCCGCGCACGTCGTAGATCCGGGTCACCACCCCACCCAGCACGAGGCCGATGCCGAGTCCGAGGAGTGTCATCAGGGCGCCCCGGGTCAGACCCGCCGGCCCGCTGCCGTCGAAGTACAGGATGGCCCGGGTCGCGATGTACACCTGGTGCATCGGTTCGAACGTCGACAGCCACGAGTACAACGGCGGCATGGCCTCGAGTGGCACGGTGCCCCCCGACGACGGCAGGCCCAGGATGATGAAGATCAACAGGTTCACCAGCAGTCCGGCGGAACCGAACACGGCCATCACCGAGATCGAGGTGACACCCACGGCGGTGACCGCGAGGGCGCCGTACTCCCACAGCAGCAGGGCGCGGGTCACGGGCATGCCGAGCAGGGTGGCGATCCAGAGGTAGAGCGCGGAGACGATCAGTCCCAGGATCACCATGATCGCCCACTTCACGAGCAGGACCCGCAACCGCGACAGGTGCGCCGTCTTCCGGTCGACGTACCAGGGCCCGTACTCGGTGGGGACGAAGCCGAGGGCGCTGTCGACGAGCGAGTTGACGATGGTGGCGCCGGTGAAGCCCGCGAGGATGAGCAGCAGCGTGTAGTAGAACGCGGACAGGCCCAGCCCGGTGCCGTCGGGCAGGGGCTTGTGCTCGACGAAGCGGATGTCGATCGGATCCGCCAGCACCAAGCGGCTTCCGCCGGACAACTGCAGATCCGGGGCACTGGTGGCGAGGGTATCGGTGACCGTGGTGGTGAGTTGCTCCCCGACGGTCGTGTTCACGGTGGTCAGGGCGCGGTCGGCGATCGACTCGACGATGCCCTTGCCGAAGGTGCCGGTGCGCGGGTTGGTGTAGACGGTGATGATCGGCTTCTCGATGTCGCCGGGGATCACGCTGCCCTGCGCAAGAATCGACGTGCGTTTGGTGAAGTCGCTCGGAATCACGATCGCCCCGTAGAGCCGGCCCGAATCGAGTCCCGAGGTCGCCGCGGAGATCCCGACCTGTTGCAGATCGATCTCCTCCGGATCGACCCCGTCGGCGATGGCGGCGGTGATCTCGGCGCCGAGGTTGCGCTGCTGATCCGAACCGGGGAGCACGTCGCCGACATCCTGGTTCACGATCGCGACCGGGAACTTGTGCAGATTGTCGGCCGGATTGATCATGCTGCCGATGTAGAGGGCCGCCAGGGCCGCCATCACGGCGGTCACCACGACGACCGGCGCCAGCCAGAAGCGGGGGCTGCGCAGTGTGCCGGCGTGGGGGTCGGCGCTGATCTCCGTCGAACTCATTCCGGGCCTTCCATGGTGCGTGCAGTCGGGTAGTGCGGGTGGCCGGTCGGAACGGGCCGGCCACTCAATTGTGCACGCCCGTGAGCAGATAAGCGTCCTACTCGGCCCACTCGTGGCAGGAGACACGTCCCCGCCTCTCGCGCGAGATGGCTCACTCATGGGCACGCTAGGGGCCGAGTGAGCGAATGTATCGTGCTGTCGGCCTGATCGAGTGAGCGATACATTCGCTGTTCATCCCGCAGGGCGCGCCGTCATCGGTAAGAACGCCACCGCCGACGATGTCACCATCGGCCTGTATTTCCCGATCGGGTGCCTGCTCGTGGCAGGAGTGATGCTGGCGCTGGTGAAGCTGCCGCGGGTTGCGGCGCCGGTGGACACCACGAAACTGGTCAGCCGCACAAGCGTCTGAGCCCGAGGCTTGACGCAGCCCTTCGACCTCATGGTCGGAGGGCTGCGCTGCGTCAGGAGTGCCTCTTGCCGCCTCGGCAGGTCGTCTTCCTGGGGTTATGCCGCATCGGGACGCAGAACTACTATTACCTTCACAAATATTGCCATAGTTGCTATGGTTCACATCGGAAGGGAGAAGTGACGTGAAGCACTTCCCCTGTTCCTTCGAGGAGGGCGTCGGCCGGAAGCACGGATGAGGTCGTCGCATCGTGAGCGTGTTCTCAGACAGGTGGTGAAATGGGCATCGCAATGGTCCTGGACATGGCGTCGTCGGCCACACCCGATCGGCTCGCAATGGGACGCCGGGCCGATGGGGCTACCTACGGGCAGCTCGACGAGATCGCGTCGAGGGGAGCCACGGTCCTGGAGGAACTCGGGGCCCGCCATGTCGTCTTCGTGGGCGTGAACGGCCCCGTTCTGCCGGTCCTGATGTTCGCCTCGGCACGCGCCGGCATCCCGCTCGCGCCGCTGAACTACCGACTCGGCGCCGACCAGCTACGCGAACTGATCGAGCGGCTCGACCAGCCGATCGTCGTCGCCGACGACGTGTACGTCGACAAGCTCTCCGGGCTCTCGCACCGGATCGTCACGCCCTCGCAGTTCCTCGAGCTCGCACGCACGACGGAGCGGGCGACGGGGGATCGCTCGGCCGATGACGACACGGCGATCGTGCTGTTCACGTCGGGAACGACCTCGGCACCCAAGGGGGTGTTGCTCCGTCACCGGCATCTGCTGTCGTATCTGCTCAATACCGTCGAATTCGGTTCTGCGGGAGAAGAACAGGCGACGCTCGTCAGCACCCCGCCCTATCACATCGCGGGTCTGGGGGCGGTGCTCAGCAACATCTACGCCGGCCGTAGGATGGTGCATCTGCCCGACTTCTCGCCCCAGGCGTGGCTCGATCTCGTCCGAGAGGAGGAGGTATCGAGCGCGATGGTCGTGCCGACGATGCTCGCGCGCATCGTGGAACATCTCGACGGCGCACCCGCCGACACACCGTCTCTCGCGTCTCTCGCGTACGGCGGAGCCCGCATGCCACAGCCGGTACTCGAAAAGGCCCTGACGGCCTTCCCCGACACCGGTTTCGTGAATGCCTACGGTCTCACCGAGACCAGTTCGACGATCGCCGTGCTCGGTCCCGAGGATCATCGGGCAGCGCTCGCCGACCCTGCCCTCCGCGGCCGGCTTGCTTCTGCGGGACGCATCGTTCCCGGGATGCAGGCCCAGGTCCGGGACGACGACGACGTGACCGTCCTCGCCGAGGGGGAGACGGGGCTGCTCTGGGTTCGCGGCGCACAGGTCAGTGGCGAGTACATGGGCAAGGGTTCGGTGCTCGACGCGCACGGCTGGTTCCCCACCCGCGACCGCGCCCGGATCGAGGACGGCTTCCTCTACATCGGCGGCCGCGCCGACGACACCATCATTCGGGGCGGTGAGAACATCGCACCGGCCGAGATCGAGGACGTCCTTGTGCATCACGGCCAGGTCCGTGAGGCGGCCGTGATCGGTGTGCCGGACGACGAGTGGGGCGAGCGGATCTGCGCGGTGATCGTGCCGAACAGCGAGGTTCACGACGATGCACAGTCGTTCCGGGCCTGGTGCCGTGAGCGGCTGCGCGGCTCCCGCACACCGGACGACGTCGTGTTCGTCGACGAGCTGCCGCGGACGCCGACCGGCAAGCTCGTGCGGCGCGACCTCGTCGACCGGATCTGCGCCGTCGCCTGACCGCCACTTCCGGGTACCCCCCCCCGGGCGCTCATCAGCTCTTTCACAGTTCCCGATCCGACATGGAGGACGAGACCGACGTGAACCTCACCGGCACAGCAGATCCGACTCAGCAGGCGTGGGTGCTGCGCGCCCGGCCGAGCGGCCGGCCACGCGACACCGACGTCGAACTCGTGGCGACGACGATCGGCGCTCCCGGGGCCGGCGAGGTCCGCGTCGCGAACCTGGTGATGTCGGTCGAGCCGTACATGCGGGGGCGCATGGGCGGCGAGGCCACCTACGCGGAGCCCTACGAGATCGGCGAGCCGATGCTCGCCCCGACCGTCGGGCGCGTCACCGAGTCCTCCGAGAGCGCCGTCCCCGTCGGTGCTCTCGTCCTGCACGACCACGGCTGGCGGGAGCATTCGCTGGTCCCGGCATCCGAGTGCCGTGTCCTGCGGCACGACGACCTCCCGCCCGCCATGCATTTGGGACTGTTGGGGACTCCCGGCATGACGGCATGGGTCGGCGTCGAGCGGATCGCTCGCGTCGTGGCCGGCGATGTCGTGTTCGTGTCGTCCGCCGCCGGAGCGGTCGGCTCGACGGTTGTCCAGCTCGCGAAACTGCGCGGTGCCACGGTGATCGCGAGTGCCGGGTCGCCCGAGAAGGTCGCGCTCACGCGGAGCCTGGGAGCCGACGCCGCGTTCGACTACCACGACGGCCCGATCAAGGACCTTCTGCGCCGTGCGATGACCGAACTCGGTGTCACGGGCGTGGACGTGTACTTCGACAACGTCGGCGGAGAACATCTCGAGGCCGCAATCCGGGTGATCAACGATCACGCCCGCATCGCGCTGTGCGGAATGATCAGCATCTACAACGCGGCCGCGCCGCAACCCGGCCCTAGCAATCTCCTCAAGCTGATCTGGCGGCGCGCGCGCATGGAGGGTTTCCTGCTCGGCGACCACCTCGATGCCCGCGACGAATTCGAGTCGGAAATGGCCGGTCTCGTCCGCTCGGATCGGATTCGCTCGGTGCACACCGAGTTCACCGGTGGCGTCGCGGGCGCGTGGGACGCATTCCTCGGCATGCTCGACGGTACCGCCACCGGGAAGGCCGTGGTCCCGCTTGCCGCGGACACCGCCGGCGGCTGACCGAACCGAACCCGAAAGCACACCTCGATCGGCACCGCTGCTGCGGTACCGGCCTCGAACCTACCGAAAATCCGGCACAGCACCCGAAGTACACGGTGCGGCCCCATACCCGAAGGAGTCACACGATGACCGACCAGGCGCTGCCGTTGGAAGGAAAGGTCGCCCTCGTCACGGGCGGGAGCCGCGGCCTCGGCCGGGAGATGACCCTCGCGTTCGCCCGTGCCGGTGCTGACACCGTGATTGTCAGCCGCAAGGTCGAAAGCTGCGAGAAACTGGCCGCGGAGGTCGCCGAGACCACCGGTCGCCGGGCCCTTCCGCTGGCCTTCCATGTCGGTGACTGGGACGCTCACCAACCGCTCGTCGAACGTGTCTACGAGGAATTCGGCCGCATCGACGTCCTCGTCAACAACGCGGGTATGGCCCCGCTGTACCCGAGCCTTGACCAGGTTTCGGAAGCCTTGTTCGACAAGGTCATCGACGTCAACCTCAAAGGCACCTTCCGCCTCACCGCACTGATCGCGCCGCGGATGGCCGCCGGTGCAGGCGGTTCGATCATCAACATCAGCTCGATCGCGGCCGAACGCCCGACGCCGAACGACCTGCCGTACGCCGCGGCAAAGGCGGGACTGAACGCCCTCACCAAGGGCTTCGCGCAGGCGTACGGGCCAACGGTGCGCGTCAACACGGTCATGGCCGGTGCGTTTCTCACCGACATCAGCAAGGCATGGGACATGGACTACGCCAACGAGATCTTCGAGGCCCTGCCGCTGCAGCGAGCAGGGAATCCGGACGAGATCGTCGGTGCCGCCTTGTACCTGGCCGGCCCTGGGTCCACCTACACCACCGGCGCGATCATCCCGGTCGACGGTGGTCGGACGTCGACCGCCTGATCGGGCGAACCCGTGATCGCGAACCCGTGATCGCCGGAACGCGGTGATCCCCTTTACGTCGGCCGTGCCGACCGTTCGACAGGAGTCGTCCCACATGCGTATTCCCTCCCGGCGCTCGCACGCTGACCGCACCGTCCGTCGCCGGTTCTCTCTCACCCGACCCACCGCCGTGATCGCCGTCGCCGTCGTGTCCACGCTGCTCGCCGCGTGCGGCGGGGGCGGTGACGATCGCATCACCTCCGAGGCCGTCGGAGCGACCGGACCCGCCGGGGACGAGTCGTGGCAGAAGATCGTCGGGGCCGCCGAGGCGGAAGGTGAGGTAACTATCTACTCCTCGAACGCGGCCGATGCCCTCGCCGAACTCGGCCGCCGCTTCGAGGCGGACTACGGGATCCGCGTGAACGTCGTCCGCGACGTCGATGCGAACATCCACCAGAAGGTCGGCGCGGAGGCGGACACCGGCAACCAGGTCGCCGACATCGTCACCCAGGCCACTTCCCCCTGGGTCGAGCTCGCGGCCGCCGGTGGGATCGCCGAGCCGATCGGTCCGGCCTTCACCGACCCGTCCTCCGAATACGACACCGACACGTTGCTGCGCGGGTCCGGCGACTTCGTCACCGGCGCCTCCGTGCTGACCTTCGGCTGGAACACCGACCGGTACCCCGCGGGACTGGAAAGCTATGAGGACCTGCTCGACCCGGCGCTTGCCGACGGCAAGATCGGTATCGTGCTGCCGACGTCGACCGCGCACGTCGACTTCTACGGCAGCTACCTCGAGCAGGTCGGTGGTGACGGCTTCGTCGAAAGGCTCGCCGCGCAGAAGCCGCGGATCTACCCGGGCGCGCTGCCGGTCGCGCAGGCCCTCGCCTCCGGCGAGATCGCCGCGACGGTGTTCGCCCAGGACCAGACGGTGGAGAAAAAGAACGGCGCACCGGTCGACAGCGGGTTCGACAAGCTCGTGTGGGGGGCCCCGATGTACACGTCGATTCTGGCGAAAGCTCCGCACCCCAACGCTGCTCAGCTCCTGGCCAACTACATGGTTACCCCGGCCGGGCAGGAGGCGCTCTCGTTCCGCAACGCGGCCGTGCTGCCGAACGTCTCGTCGGCCGTGACGACGATCGACACGGTGGCGCCGCAGGACCTGAGCGCGATGACGCCCGAGGCGCTCGAGGCCCTGAAGGTCCGGTTCGGCCAGCTGTTCAACCAGTGATCCCTGCCGGCAGTGACTTCCGGTCACCGAGCGCTCTCGAGCGGGTCTCGACAACCAGTGGTATTCCGAGAAGGAGACGGATCGATGGGAAGAGTTGAAGGCAAGGTTGCGCTCGTCACGGGCGCAGCCCGCGGACAGGGCCGGTCCCACGCGCTGCGGCTCGCTCAGGAGGGCGCCGACGTCGTCGTCCTCGACGCATGCACCGAGATCGACTCGGTGCCTTACCCACTCCCGACCGAGGTGGAACTGAAGGAGACCGAGGCGCTGGTCGCCGCGACCGGGCGGCGCGTACTGGCACGCACCGCCGATGTGCGCAGCCAGGAGCAGCTCGACGCGGTCGTCGACGAGGCCCTCGCGGAGTTCGGCCACATCGATATCGTCGCCGCCAACGCCGGCATCGTCGGCTTCCGTCCCACGTGGGAGCTCAGCGACACCGAGTGGCAGGACATGCTCGACGTCAACCTCACCGGCGCCTTTCACACCGTCAAGGCGGTCGTGCCGGCGATGATCGAGGCCGGCCGGGGTGGTTCGATCGTCATCACGAGCTCGATCCAGGCCATGCTCGGCTCCGCCAACATCGCCCACTACAACGCTTCCAAGAGCGGCGTCATGGGCCTGATGCGCACGCTCGCCGCGGAACTCGGCCCGCACGGCATCCGGGTGAACACCGTCAACCCGAGCGCCGTCGAAACCCCGATGCTGCTGAACGAGGCCACCTTCCGCATCTTCGGCCCGGATCTGGAGAACCCGGGGCCGGACGACCTGTGGGAACGCTCCAAGAACCGCAATCCGATGGGCGTCGGGTGGGTTTCGGCGGCCCACCTGAGCAACGCGGTGCTGTTCCTGGCTTCCGACGAGGCCCAGTACATCACCGGGGTCGCGCTCCCCGTCGACATGGGGGTGCGGCTGTGACGATCACCGAGACCAGCGGAACGACGTCCGCGGACCTGACGCAGCGGCTCGCCGGGCGGCGGGTGTTCCTCACCGGTGGCGGCAGCGGAATCGGCGCGGCCGTCGCACACCGCCTCGCCGCCGAGGGCGCGGCCGTCGCGGTCACCGACGCCCGTGAGGACGCGGCCGTGGAGGTCGCCGATGCGGTGCGCGCGGCCGGCGGCACCGTGATCGGGTCGGTGTGCGACGTCGGCGACGAGGCTTCCGTCGCCGCGGCCGTGGAAGCGGCCGTCGCCGAGTTCGGTGGATTGGACGGGGTGGTCACGTGCGCGGGCATTTCCGGGACCGCGATGCTGCACGAGATGGACCTGGGCCACTGGGAGCGCATCCTGCGGGTGAACCTCACCGGCACATTTCTGCCGCTGCGCGCGACGATTCCGCACCTGCTCGACGCGGACGGGGGGTCGATCGTCACCGTCGGATCGGTCGCGTCGCTGGTGTCCACGAATCTGAACACCCCCGGCTACGACGCGTCGAAGGGGGGCGTCCTGCAGTTGACCCGCTCGGTTGCCATGGGATACGCCGCCCGGGGGATCCGGGCCAACTGCCTGTGCCCGGGTCTGGTGAGCACCGGACTGCGCGCGAATTCCGCCGCGCTGCAGGGCCCGGAGCCGGAGGCCACGCGCAGCCGGGTGGTCGAGAACACGGCGCTGGCGCGGTCCGCGGACCCCGGCGAGATGGCGTCGGTGGTCGCGTTCCTGCTCTCCGACGACGCCTCGTTCATGACCGGAGCCGCGATTGCCGCGGACGGCGGCTTGACCGCGAACTGACGAGACCGGTGGAATCCGGCCTCGACCTCGAGCATTCCGAAAACGACAGAACCCATCCGCCCGCCGCTTCCCGGCGAGCGCTACGCAGAGGTGACCGCCTATGTCCACCGACCCCACCTGGCGCAGGGATGCCTGCGCGATCGCCGGCATCGGCACGACGGAGTACTCCCGCGACTCCGGCGTGTCGGTTACGGCTCTGGCCGTCGAGGCCGCAGCGAACGCCCTCGCCGATGCCGGACTGACCCCGGCCGATGTCGACGGCATCGTCCGCAACGACATGGACCTGGTCTCCTGCGCGGCCCTGGCCGACGGACTGGGCGTTCCGAACCTGACCTACTGGGGCGAGGCCGGCCCGGGCGGCTCCGGCCCGGCCGCGATGGTCGCGCAGGCCGTCGCCGCGATCATGAGCGGGCAGGCCACTACCGTCGTGGTGTTCCGCTCCCTCAACGGCCGCTCCGGCCGTCGCTTCGGTCTGTCCCCGGTCGCCACCCCCGAGGTCGGCGGTAATGAGACGTTCGAGGAGTTCTTCGGCCCCTACGGCCTGCTGTCGTCGGGTCAGTACTTCGCCCTGGTCGCGCAGCGTTATATGACCGAAACGGGCTTGACCTCCGAGCAGCTCGCGCAGATCGCCCTGGTAACCCGCCGCCGCGCCAACTCCAATCCGGCCGCACAGATGTACGAGCGCACCATGACGCTCGACGACTACTTCGACTCGCGCATGCTGTCGTCGCCGCTGCGTCTGTACGACTACTGCCTCGAGACCGACGGTGCCGCCGCGGTCGTCGTCACCACCACCGAACGGGCCGAGGACCTGAGGCAGACACCGGCCCTGATCCGGTCGGTCGCGATGTCCACCTGTCCGCACCCGCAGCCGGGCCTCATGTACCCGACGCTCTTGCGTGAGGACATCACCGCCCTGCCGTCGAGGGTGTGCCAGGAGACGCTGTACTCGCGGGCCGGTCTCGGCCCGGCCGACGTCGACGTCGCACAGATCTACGACTGCTATTCGATCACTGCGCTGATTCAGCTCGAGGACTACGGATTCTGCAAGCGCGGGGACACCGGCGATTTCCTTGCCGACGGGCAGATCGACCTCGGCGGGTCGATCCCGATCAATACGAGTGGAGGACACATGTCCGAGGGATACATCCACGGAATGAACCACGTCGTGGAGGGAGTGCGGCAGATCCGCGGCACCTCCACCAGCCAGGTCGAGGGAGCCCGGGTCTCCCTCGTCACCTCCGCGCCGCCGCCGGCGGCCAGCGCGCTGATCCTGGTGTCGGCATGAGCGCCCGCGGCACCGCCGTACCGGCGGACACCACGCGGGACCGGCTGCGCCCCCTCGTCACCGAGCGCGGCAGCAAGGGCTTCTTCGACGCCGCCGCGGACGGAGAGCTCGCGATCCTCACCTGTGAGGACTGCGGCCGCCGCATACACCTGCCCCGGCCGCGTTGTGTGTACTGCGCGAGCACGTCGGTGCGCTGGAAGCCGGTCGCCCGCACAGGCACCGTCTATGCCTACACGATCGTCGAGCATCAGGTCCATCCGCTGTTTCCGGTGCCGTACACGGTGATCGTCGTCGACGTCGACGGTGAGGCGGACGGGGTTCGGCTGATCGGCAACCTGCCCGGCCGCATCGACGTCGCGGCCGGTACCCCCGTGCGTAGTGCGTTCGAGGACCTCGGCACCGACGCGGCGGGCAACCCTGTGGTGCTGCCGGTGTGGGAGATCGACACCGAACGCACGGCCGCTACGGATGGAGCCGGCCGATGAGCGCCTCCACCGCAACGTGGCGCCCCATCGACCCGGAGTTGTTCGTCGGCGGCAACCCCGGGGCCGCACTGCGGGGTGCCCGCTGCCCGTCCTGCGGCACGGTCACCTTCCCGTACCAGAGCGGTTGCCCGCGGTGCGGCGGGAATGCGATGACGGATCTCGAACTGCCGCGCGAGGGTACCCTGTGGTCCTACACCGTGCAGTCCTTCCCGCCGAAACACCCGTTCGTGTGCGTCGAGCCGTTCGAACCGTTCGGCGTGGGCTATGTCGACCTCGGTGACGTGATCGTCGAGGCGCGGCTGACTGTCGCCGATGCGGATGCGTTGCGGATCGACATGCCGATGCGGCTGAAAACGATCGTCAACCACGTGGACGAGGACGGCACCGAGATCGTCACGTTCGCGTTCGCCCCGAGCAGTGAGGAGCAGCGATGAAGGTCGCGATCGTGGGCGTCGGCATCCACAAGTTCGGCCGCACGGAGGGCGTGAGCGGGCTCGAGCAGGGCGCGTATGCGGCACGGCAGGCACTCGCCGACGCCGGAGTCGAGTTCAAGGACATCCAGTTCGCGTACGGTGGCAGCGATTCGGCCGGCAACGCCGACACGCTCGTCTCTGCCCTGGGCCTGACCGGGCTGCCGTTCGTCAACGTCAAGAACGGCTGCGCGACCGGTGGCAGTGCCCTGACCTCCGCGGTCAGCCGGATCCGTTCCGGCGAGTCCGATCTGGGCCTGGTCGTCGGGTTCGACAAACATCCGCGTGGCGCGTTCAATGCCCGCCCCGAGGACAACGGTATCGGCCGCTGGTACGGCGAGAGCGGCATGATGGTCACCACCCAGTTCTTCGCGATGAAGATCCAGCGCTACCTCGTCGAACACAACCTGCCCAGGTCGCTGCTCGCGACAGTCGCCGCCAAGGCGTTTCGCAACGGCGCGCTCGCCCCACACGCGTGGCGCCGCACGCCGATGACGGAGGAGCAGATCGCCAGCTCCACGATGGTCAACGACCCGCTCACGCAGTACATGTTCTGCTCACCCGCCGAGGGCGGGGTGGCTCTCGTCCTCGCCCGCGCGGACCGGGCTCACGAATACACCGATGCCCCGGTGTTTCTCGAGTCCGCGGAACTGCGCTCCAGGGAGTTCGGCTCGTTCGAGGTGTTCAGTCCGTGGACGTCGCCCGCACGGGCCGACGGCCCGACCGTCACGGCCTCCCGCGCGGCGTTCGAGGCCGCCGGCATCGAACCCGGCGATGTCGACGTCGCACAGATCCAGGACACCGAGGCCGGAGCCGAGATCATGCACCTCGCCGAGACGGGGTTGTGCAAGCACGGCGAGCAGGAGTCCCTCATCCGGTCCGGTGCCACCGAAATCGGCGGTTCGATCCCGGTCAACACCGACGGCGGCTGCTTGGCCAACGGCGAGCCGATCGGCGCGACCGGCCTGCGCCAGGTCTACGAGAACGTCGTACAGCTCCGCGGCGTGGCAGGGGACCGGCAGGTCCCCGGGGAGCCGAAGGTCGGCTTCACCCACGTCTACGGCGCGCCGGGCATCAGCGCCTGCACCGTCCTCACGCGCTGACCGGCGCATCCCGACTTTCACCTTCCGAGTAGGAGACCACCGATATGGCATGGGATTTCGAGACCGATCCGCAGTTCCAGGAGAAGCTGGACTGGGTGCAGCGGTTCGTGGACGCGGAGGTCGCCCCGGTCGACCGCGTCGTCGAGCACGCATGGGACGTCACCGACCCCACCCGGAACAAGCTCATCCGGCCCCTGCAGGACGTCGTGCGCGGGCAGGGCCTGTGGGCGTGCCACCTGGGCCCGAAGCTCGGCGGCCCGGGCTACGGCCAGCTCAAACTCGCACTGCTCAACGAGATCCTCGGCGCCACCCACAGTGGCCCCGTGGTCTTCGGCTGCCAGGCCCCGGACTCCGGCAACGCCGAGATCCTCGCGCACTACGGCACACCCGAACTCAAGGAGCGGTACCTTGGCCCGCTCATCGACGGCGACATCATGTCGTGCTATTCGATGACCGAACCGCGGGGCGGCTCGGATCCGACCAGCTTCGTCACGCGTGCCGTCCGGGACGGCGACCACTACGTCATCAACGGTGAGAAGTGGTTCTCCTCGCACGCACGGTTCTCGTCGTTCCTGATCGTGATGGCCGTGACCGATCCCGATGCCCCGCGGACGAAGCGCGCGTCGATGTTCGTCGTCCCCATGGACACCCCGGGCATCGAGATCATCCGCAACGTCGGGGTGTGGGGACACAACGAGTCGGAGGGCACGCACGCCTACATCCGCTACACGGATGTGCGGGTGCCCACCGACCACCTGCTCGGCGAGGAGGGTGAGGGCTTCGCCGTCGCGCAGACCCGCCTGGGCGGCGGGCGCATCCATCACGCGATGCGCACCGTCGGGTTGGTCCGCGCCTCGCTCGACATGATGCTCGAGCGCGCGGTGTCTCGTGAGACGCGCGGCCGGAGCCTCGCCGACATGCAGCTGGTGCAGGACATGATCGCCGAGTCGTGGGCCGAGCTCGAGCAGTTCCGCCTGCTCGTCCTGCAGACAGCCTGGAAGATCGACAAGCTCGACGACTACAAGAAGGTCATCGCCGATATCTCCGCCGTGAAGATGGTGATGCCGAAGGTGCTCAACAACGTCGTGTCCCGGGCGATCCAGCTGCACGGTTCCCTCGGCATCTCGAAGGAGATGCCGTTCGGCAAGTGGCTGCTCGAGAGCTACCACATGGGCCTGGCCGACGGCGCCACCGAGCTGCACAAGCAGCAGATCGCCAAGCAGCTGCTGAAGAACGCCACGCCGGCGTCGGGCCTGTTCCCGACGACGCACCTGCCGGCGCTCGACGCGGCCGCCGAACTCAAGTTCGGCCTGCCCGCGGTGGGAGCCCAGTGATGACGGGCTCGGTCGTGTCCGGCGAGCAGCCGTCGGCCTCGAACGTCGGGGAGCCGCGCACGGAGGTTGCGCCGGTCCGGACGGGGGAGGACCTCGACTGGGCCGCGCTCGAGGCATACCTGCGGATGCACCTCGACGACGTCGACGGGGAGTTCTCCGTCCTGCAGTTCCCGCGCGGCTCGGCGAATCTCACCTACCGCGTGGGCTTCGGCGACCGTCTCCTCGTCGTGCGCCGCCCGCCCTTCGGTCAGCTCGCTCGGGGCGCTCACGACATGACGCGCGAATATCGGGTGCTGTCCCGGCTGCACCGCGAGTACGATCGCGCCCCCCGGGCACTGTTGCACTGTGCGGACGAGAGTGTCGTCGGCGCCGAGTTCTTCGTCTCCGAGTACCGTGACGGTGTCGTGGTGTGGGATTCGGTGCCCGAGTCGATGTCCGGCGTCGACGATGCCGGACGGCGGATCGGCTTCGCGGTGATCGACGCGCTCGCGGATCTGCATGCGGTCGACCCCGCCGCATGCGACCTGGCCGGCCTCGGCCGGCCCGAGGGCTACCTGGAGCGGCAGGTGCAGGGCTGGTTGGCACGATGGGACGCCGTCGCCGAGTACGCCCCGGCCGAGACCGCGGCGCTCGTGGCCGAGGTGACCCGGCGGATCCGTGCGGCGATCCCGGCGAGCCAGCGGGCCGGGATCGTCCACAACGACTACAAGGTCGACAACTGCCAGTTCCCGCACGGCGACCCGGACCGGGTCAAGTCGGTGTTCGACTGGGACATGGCCACGACCGGGGACGTGCTGGTCGACCTGGGCACGCTGCTCAACTACTGGCCGGACCGGACCGTGGATCCGGCCTCGGACGCGGCGTTCATCGTCGTGCCCGGTATGCACGGCCTCGACCTGCCGTCGCGGGCGGAGGTGGTCGCGCGGTACGCGGCCGGTAGCGATCTGGACCTGTCGAACATCGACTGGTACGAGGCGTTCGGATGCTGGAAGACCGTGGTCATTCTGCAGCAGCTCTACGCACGGTTCGTGCGCGGCGAGACCACCGACGCGCGGATGGGTCAACGCGGCGAATTCGTCGCGCCCCTGGCCCGTCGCGCGCTCGGCCTGCTCCCCGCCTGACCCCGCCTC
>NZ_PCZU01000214.1:1476-29430 GCF_002887785.1 Rhodococcus sp. ENV425 | reverse complement strand
CGGACGAGTCGTCTCACCATCGATCACACGAAAGGCGAACCCCATGGCCTCCATCGGACTGAGCGCATACGGAATGAATCCCACCGAACTCGTCGAACTGGCGGTCTGCGCCGACGACCTGGGATTCGACGCATTGTGGCTGGGGGAGCACGTGCTCCATCCGGTCGCCTACTCCAGCAGCCACCCTTCGACGGGGACGGCGCAGCACCACACGGGACCCATCGTCGATGTGTCGACGGAGCTGACGGATCCGTGGGCGGTGCACGCGGCCGTGGCCGCGACCACGAACCGCATCAAACTGGGCACGGCCGTGTATGTCACTGCCCTGCGGCACCCACTGCACACTGCGCGCACCACCATCACCGTGCAGGAACTCAGCGGCGGTCGTCTGCTCTTCGGGGTCGGCGCCGGATGGCTCGAGGAGGAGTTCGCAGCGTTGGACGTGCCGTTCCGCAAACGTTTCTCGCGCACCGACGAGTGCGTGACGATCCTGCGGAAGGCGTGGTCGGGCAGGCCGTTCTCCCACGAGGGCGAGCACTACCGGTTCGATGAGGTACAACTGCATCCTCGCCCCGTGCACGTGCCTGTCATCCACGGCGGTAACGGCCCGAAGGCGCTTGCCCGCGCGGCGCGGCTGGGAGACGGATGGTTCTCCTCCGGCACCCCGAGCTTCGGGCAGGCGGTGGAGATGGTGAACGAGATTCGCAGGCTGCGGCGCGAATTCGGTCGGATCGGCGAGTTTCCGTGCTACGTGCGCGTCGACGCGGCGACTTCGGCGGACCTGCGCCGGTATCGCGACCACGGCATCGAGGACCTCGTGGTCTGGGCCGACTCGGTCTGGAAGGGCGACTCCGCCGAAGAGCGCCGCGCCTTCCTGACCGCGGCCGCCGATCGCCTGGGTGTGGGACCGTCGCGGGTGTAAGAGTCAGTCCGAGCCTGCGACGTTCACGACCGGGATCGACGCGCCGCTGACCGCGCGCGAGGAATCACCGAGCAGGAAGCCGATGACCTCGGCGATGTCGGTGGGGCGGGCCCAGCTGGAGCGGTCGGCCTCGGGCATTGCGTCCCGGTTGGCGGGGGTGTCGACCATGGTAGGCAGCAGACCGTTGACGCGGATGTTGTCGCCGGCGTATTCGACTGCGAGCGCCTGGACCAGGGCGGAGACGGCGGCCTTGGAAGCGACGTAGGTGGCGGCGCCCGGGAAGGGCCGGACTGCGGCGGCGGAGCCGATGCACACCACGGACCCGCCGCCGTGGCGGATGAGTTCGGGTAGGGCGGCCTGGATGACGCGGTAGGCGATCGTGAGGTTGATCGACAACTGGGCTTCGAGGACCTCGATGGGCGTTTCGTGGACCCGGCGGCCGGCAGCGAATCCGCCGACGAGGTTGACCACGCCGTACAGCGGCCGGGCCTCGTCCTTCGTCGCGCACTCCACGACCGCCTCGACGTCCTGCTCGTCGGACAGATCGGCGCGGATCGTCTCGAGGTTCGGGTGCGGAGCGACGCGGTCGAGTTCGGCCTCGACGTACCAGGGGACCACCAGCCGCCAGCCGGCGTCGAGGAGGTGGCGGGTGACCGCGGCGCCGAGGCCGCCGGTGCCGCCGGTGACGATCACGGTGCGGGCGGGGGACGTCTCGTTCATGGGCAGAGCCTTTCGAGGTGCGAACGGGTGGTATCGGGATGGGAGGTGCGGTCAGGGCACGCGAGGGTCGGCGCGCCGGATCTCGGGGGCCGCGCGCCAGTCGTCCAGCCCGTGCTCGACCGTGCCGATGCAAGTTTCGCCACGGGTCAGCGCGGACCAGTGGGCGTGATTGAGTTGGTGAAGGGTGAAGCCCGCGTCGAGGGCGGACTGGAATCCGCCGGCGTCCTGGCTCTGGTTCACCGATTCCTTGATCAGCAGGGCTGCCATGGTGGGGATCCGGGCGATTCGGCGCGCGAACGCGAGGGTCGAGTCGGCGAGTTCTTTCTCGGGGAAGATCTTCGAGACCATGCCGAGGGCATGGGCATGGGCATCGGCCGCGTCGAGGCAGTCACCGGTCAGGAGCAGTTCCTTGGTCTTGCGGGGACCGAACTCCCACGGATGTGCGAAGTACTCGACGCCGCACATCCCCAACCGGGTGCCGACGACGTCCGCGAACGTGGTGTTCTCGGCTGCGACGATCAGATCGCAGCTCCACATCAACATGAGCGCCGCGGAGTACACGGCTCCGTGCACCTGCGCGATGGTGATCTTGCGGAGGTTACGCCATCGGCGGGTGTTCTCGAAGTAGTAGTGCCACTCCTGGTGGAGCCGCATCTCTATCTCGGAGTAGGTGGCTCCGTTGCAGGCGTAGGAGACGTGCTGGCCCGAGCCCGGAGCGCGCTCGCGCACGTCGTCCGAGGACCCGAGATCGTGCCCGGCCGAGAAGGACGGTCCGTGGCCCCCCAGGATGACCACGCGCACCGTGTCGTCGGCCTCGGCGCGTGCGTAGGCCTTGCCGAGTTCGACGAGCAGGCCCCGGTTCTGGGCGTTCCGCTGCTTCGGGCGGTCGAGCATGATGCGGACGATGCGACCCGCGTCGAGGGACTCGTAGGTCAGGTACTGGTAGTCGGTCATCACGGTCCTCACGGAGTCCGGCGCCGGCCGACGGTGTGTCCGCGCGCCCGGCTAAATATTGCAATATTTGGTGTGGTTATCGATATGTACCGTATCCTTTGCTGTGGCGCAAGTCACCGGGCCGCTGTAAGGCTTTGCGGTTCAACGCTGCCGACGGTGGTGAACGGGCAGTCGGCGCCGGCCGAGGGCCAGCACCCCCAACGCCAGCGCGACGGCGCCGGCGGCGGCGGCGAACGGAACGTGAGGGTTGAAGATCTCGCCCATCCGGCTTGCGAGCCACGGGGCCACCGCGCCGCCGCCGAAGCGCACGAAGCTGTACGCCGCGGCTGCGGTGCTCCCGTCCACCGGCGCGGCGTCCATACCGATTTCGGTCACCAGGGTGTTGAGGACGCCCAGGAACAGGCCCGAGACGACGATGCACGTCACGACCGCCGGTCGGTTGCCGGTGAATACGGCCACGACTGCAAGGGTGAGGGCGAACAGGGCCAGGCCCAGGGCGGTCGCGCCGATCGCGCCGAGCGCGGTGCGCAACCGAGGCGCGACGGACACCGACGAGATCACCACGCACACGCCCCAGCCGCAGAAGACGAATCCGAGCCGAAGTGGATCGAGTTCGAGGACGAACGGCGCGTATGCGAACAGGGCGAAAAGGCCGAGGTGGTACAGCAGGGAGACGAGGGCGATCGACAGCAGGCCCGCGTGCCCGAGCGCCCGGAGCGGTGCGATGAGCGGGATCGGCCGGTCGGGCGTCGTGGCGGGCGGCAGCAGGACGACGAGCAGCGCGAAGGCCACGGCCATGAGTACGGAGGCGCCGAGGAAGGCGGCGCGCCAGGAGATCTGGCCGAGAAGCCCGCCGACGAGCGGGCCCGTCGCGATGCCGATGCCGACGGCCGACTCGTAGAACACGATCGCTTTCGGCGCACCGCCGGTCGCGGCGCCGACTATCGCGGCGAGCGAGGTCGCGACGAACAGCGCGTTACCCAGTCCCCATCCGGCGCGGAAGCCGATGATCTGGCCGAGCGTCCCCGACAGGCTCGCGCCCAGGGAGCACCCGGCGATGACGAACAGGCCCAGCAACAGGGTCTTGCGGGTGCCGATGCGGCTGGATATCGCGCCGGTGACCAGCATCGCGAGACCCATCACGGCCATGTAGCCGGTGAACAGCAACGACACCTGTGACGGCGTGCCGCCGAGCTGCTCGGCCAGCGGGCGCAGGATCGGGCTGACCACGCCGATACCCATGAACGCGACGATCACGGCGAACGTGATGGCCCATACCGCGCGCGGTTGCTTCGGCTGTCCCGGTGCCGCACCCGGGGGAGGCGCGGCAGCGGCTCTGAGCGGTTCTGCCGGACGCGCCGGGAGGGAAGTCTCGGCGGCGGGTATGGAGGGTCTGGTCGTCAAGGGGTCTCCGCTCTCGTTCGTCACCCGACGGGACACGCTCGACCGAGAACGCCGCGGAACTCCTCCGGATACGGTCATGCCGCATACGAACGGGCCGCACCTGCCGGGTGGACCCGGGGAGGCGGCGGCCGGACGACGAAGGGCAGGCTAGTCGGTCAGAGCCACTCCACCCGCTCGTCGAGGATGCGCGGGTTCTGGCGGCTGATGCGGTCGATGACCTCGCGCATGTGTGCGCGGGTCAGAGTGCGGGCGAGTTCGGCGTTGCCGGCAGCGATGGCGTCGTGGATCTGGCGGTGCGGCTCGGTGAAGGACTCCCGCTCCTTCTCGTTCCACTCCTCGGGGTGGGCGCCGAGCATCCGGTCGGTATACAGGTGGGCCAGGGCCGAACCGGTGAGGTCGAGGACGTAGTTGCCGGTCAGGTTCCGCAGCGCGCTGTGGAATCCGGTGGCGGTCTCGGTGACCTCTTCGTTCGACATGTCCGGTCTGAGATCGTGGGCGGCCAGGGGAGTGAGGTCGACGTCCTCTCCGGCGGCGATCCGATCGGCGAGCATTGCTGCGGCCAGCCCCTCCATCTCCAGGGCAGCCTCGGCGACTTCGCGGAACTGAATGCCGTTCGCCTGCAGATACATCGACAGCGTGTCGCCGAACTCGGAGCCCGAGGGCTCCGACACGATCGGGCCCCCGCCCAGGCCCTGCCGGACCGTCACCAGCCCCTGCGCCTCGAGCAGGCGCAGGCCCTCTCGCACCGACGCGCGGCCGACCCCGAACCGCTTGGCCATGTCGTTCTCGGACTCGAGCGCGGAACCCGGGCCGAGCCGGCGGTCGGCGATGTCCTTGGCGACCATGCGCGCGACCGTCCGCGAGACCTTCTCGTTCCGTGTCATCGCGATGGCGCGTCGGAGGGCGGCGGTTCCTGTGGGAGAACCCATGGTGTTGCGCGTCATTCGATGTCCTCGTCGGTTGTTCGGTCGGCGATCGGGGTGGTGATGAGTATAGGGACGGGGACCGTCCCGACCGGGCACTCCTCCTTAACCATGCCAATATTTCGTATCTAATGCTATACCAAAGCTATGACGCAGCACACAGTGGAACCCTATTCGACGCACTCCGGCTCGCGGCACCAGGCGCTGGTCGGGCAGAATGCCCTGGTCACCGGCGGTAGCGAAGGCATTGGCCGCGGTATCGCGGAGCGGTTGCTCGACGCCGGCGCGACGGTCGCGGTGGCGGCCCGCCGCCCCGAGATCCTCGACGAGGCCGTCGCATCGTTGCGCGCCCGGTGCGGCGACGAGTCGCGGGTCGCGGGCATCGTGGCCGACATCGCCGACGCCGACTCGGTAGCGGCGATGTTCGAACGGGTCGAGCGGGAGTTCGGTTCGCTCAACGTCCTGGTCGCGAACGCCGGCAGCGGCACCGTGGCGCCGTTCCTCGAACTCACCGAGGAGCAGTGGCAGGCCTGCATCGACCTCAATCTCACCGGCACGTTCCGGTGCGTGCAGGCCGCGGCCCGCGCGATGGTCCGCCGAGAGGGGACGAATCGCTCGATCGTCGTGGTCTCGTCGATCCGGGCGCTGGGAGTGCGGCCGAGCCTGGTGCCGTACGGCACCGCAAAGGCCGGTCTCAACCAGTTGGTACGAATGGCTGCCTACGAGCTCGCCCCCACGGGCATTCGGGTCAACGCACTGTCCCCCGGGATCACTGCGACGCCACTTACGCAGGAGCGCAATTCGCTGTTCGACGAGCGTGCCGCCACCGTGCCGATGGGGCGCGCCGGTACGCCGGCGGACATGGCGAGCGCGGCGCTGTACCTCGCGGGCCCGGACTCGGCGTTCGTCACCGGGACGAACCTCGTCGTCGACGGCGGGGAGTCCCTGTACTGACCTGTCGCGCGGAAGCCGCGGGACCGGATCCCGTGCGTATCGAACAGGCCTTCAACGGTGATGTGATGTACAACTCATAAAACATTGCTATAGTTACGGTGTTTTTCACCCCGGCTCTGGAGGCCGCTCCGTCGAATCCGCGCCCGTGTGTCGCCGCGCCGGCCGACGGAACCACCACCACACGCAGCGTAGCTGCCGTGTGGCCCGAAAATCTTTGCAGTAGAACGTGACTGCGGTACGACGAAGGAGAACGCTCGATGACCAAGGTGATGAACGGAATCAAGGTCGTGGAGGTCGCGTTGTATGCGTTCGTCCCCTCGGCCGGCGCGATCCTGTCCGACTGGGGAGCCGACGTGATCAAGGTCGAGCACTCCGACTTCGGGGATCCGATGCGCACGACCGCGGCGTGGGGCGTGCCCGGCGACGTCGACGGCATGTCGGGTCTGTGGGAGATCAACAACCGTGGCAAGCGCGCCATCGCCCTCGACATCGCCACCCCGCAGGGTCGCGAGGTCCTCATGAAGCTGGTCGAGACGGCCGACGTCTTCTCCACCAATTTCCTGCCGGATGCGCGGACCAAGCTGGGTATCGACGTCGACGACATCATGGCGCGCAATCCGCGCATCGTCTACGCGCGCGGCACCGCCCAGGGGGTGGCCGGACCCGACTCCGAGAAGGGGGGATTCGACGGCATCACCTACTGGGCGCGCTCCGGTGCGGCGGGGTCGATCGCCCCCGGCGACCTCGAGTGGCCGGCCAACATGCCGGGCCCGGCCTTCGGCGACGTGCAGAGCGGCATGGCGCTCGCCGGCGGGATTGCGGCCGGACTGCTGCACCGCGAACGCACCGGGGAGGGCATCGTCGTCGACACGTCGCTGTTCGCGGTCGGCGCGTGGGCGATGCAGGCGACCATCGCCGGCGCCCAGCTCGTCGGGGCCGCGGAACTGCCCTATCCGGACCGGTCCGCGCCGGTGAACCCGGTCTCGAACATCTACCGGACCAGCGACGGCCGGTACATCCATCTGGCGTTGTTGCAGAGCCAGAAGTACTGGCCCGGGCTGTGCGAGGCGATCGGCCGACCCGACCTGATCGACGACCCGCGTTACGCGACGTTCGAGGACCGCGCCCGCAACACTCGCGAGTGCACCGCCGAGCTCACCGAGGTGTTCCGGACCCGCACCCTCGCGGAGTGGACGGACATCCTCGGCAAGCAGGAGGGACAGTGGGACGTCTTCCGCAAGCCCCTCGACGTGCTGACGGACCCGCAGGCGATCGCGAACGAGTACGTCCGCACCGTCGAGTACGAAGACGGGCGCACTCTGGATCTCGTCACGGCGCCGATGCGGTTCGGAAACGAGGCGCCGGTGCTCACCCGTGCCCCCCAGCACGGTGAACACACCGAGGAGGTGCTGCTCGAGCACGGCCTCGACTGGGATCAGATCGTCCAGCTCAAGGTCGACGGCGCGATCAAGTGAGCCGGCTCCGGGACGCGACGGTGGGCCACCGACGCCGTCGCATCCGGGTCGGCCTGGGAGCGCTGACCGCCCAGACTGTCGGCGGGACCGCGGCGGAGTCGGGCCGGGCGTTGGACGCCCTCGTGCGGCATGCCGTGACCGCTGAGAAGTCCGGGTTCGACTCGGTCTGGCTCAGCGAGCACCACTTCGCAGAGGACGGCCATCTTCCCAGTCCCCTGGTGGTGATGGGTGCGCTCGCTCGCGAGACCACCGCTGTCGACCTCGCGACCAACGTCGCGATCGGGCCGCTGTACGATCCGCTGCGGCTGGCCGAGGATGTCGCGGTCGTCGACCAGCTCAGCGGCGGGCGCGTGATTCTGGGCCTCGGACTCGGTTATCGCCCGGAGGAATTCGCGGCCCTCGGCGTCGATCGTTCGCGGCGCGGACGAATTCTGGAGACGACCGTCTGCACACTGCGTGCGGCCTGGTCGGGCGAGGCGGTCGTGACGGACGGACGGACCGGACATGCTGTGCCGGTGCGCCCGCTCCCCGCACAGACCGGGGGACCGCCGATTCTCCTCGGGGCGTTCGCGAGTCGGGGTGTGCGCCGCGCGGCGCGCATCGCCGACGGTTGGATCGCGCCCGAGCTCGCGTCCGTCGCGCAGCTGGCCCGCCGGATCGGGACGCTCGAACTCGCAGACCTGGACCGGCCCTTCCACATCGCCCTGACGATGTGCGCGTTCACCGCGGCTTCGGGGGCGTGGGAGACGGTGGCGGCCGGGCATTCCCTTGTCGGCGACCGGTACCGGCGCTGGATGGCGCAGGCCGGGGACGGCGCCGTCCCGGACGGGCCGGGCACGAACGTGCCCGTCTCGACGCGGCCGGACCATGTCGTGGCCGGCACGCCCGAAGAGTGTGTCGACCAACTGCGTCCGTGGTGGGAACTGCTGAGGGCGCTGCCGCAGACGGTGAGCGCGCACGTGACGGTGCGTGTGGTGTTCCCCGGAGTTGACGATGCAGCGACCCGCGAGTCGATCCGGCTGCTGGGAACGGACGTATTCCCGGCTCTGGCCGAGTGACTCGGCCCTCGTGACGCGGAACGCTTCCGGGTATGGACTGTGATCTAAATCTCCGTTAATATTCGCATGTTCCTAATAGTAAGGGCATGCAATCCGCCGAGCGGATCTTCCGTTCGAACTCCATCCGATTCTCAGGAGGATTACGTGTACGACCTTCGCGATATCAAGATCATCGACACCGACACCCATGTCGTCGAGCCCCCGGACCTGTGGACATCGCGGATGTCGACCAAGAAGTGGGGCGATCTGGTGCCGCACGTGCGCTGGGACGATCACCGCGGTGACCAGGCGTGGTTCGTTGCCGGCAAGCGCATGAGCGCGGTCGGTTCGCCGGCGATGGCTGGCTGGCACGAGTACCCGCCGAGCTGCCCGCCGCGATTCGAGGACACCGACCCGCGCTCGTGGGATCCGGCCAAGCGCCTGACGATCATGGACGACTACGGCATCCACGCGCAGATCCTCTACCCCAACGTCGCGGTGTTCAGCTCCAAGACGCTGCAGTCCAACGGTGACAACGAGTTGCAGATCGCGTGCATCAAGGCCTACAACGACTACCTGAGCGAGTGGGCGCAATTCGCTCCCGGGCGGTACATTCCGGTCGGCATTCTGCCTTTCTGGGACATGGAGGCCACGCTCGCCGAGGTCGAGCGCGTCGCCGCGGCGGGTCACAAGGGGCTCGTCTTCACGCAGAATCCGGCGGCATTCGGTCTGCCGATGCTCACCGACCCGTACTGGGACCGCCTGTGGGCTTCGGCGCAGGAGAAGAAGCTGCCGATCAACTTCCACATCGCGTCCGGCGAGGTCGACCTCAGCGGCTTCGGCCACGAGAGCAACGGCGTGCACGCCAACTACGCGATGATGGGCATCTCGTTCTTCATGGACAACGCCCGCACCATCTCTCAGCTCATCTGCGGCGGCATCTGCGATCGATTCCCCGACCTGAAGTTCGTCTCGGTCGAGTCGGGCATCGGCTGGATCCCGTTCGCGCTCGAGGGCCTGGACTGGCAGTGGAAGAACTCGGGTGTGCACAAGGAGCACCCGGAGTACGAACTGCTCCCCAGCGAGTACTTCAAGCGGCAGATCTACGGCTGCTTCTGGTTCGAGCAGGACTCGGCCCGCAGCGCGATCGAGCAGCTCGGCGCCGACAACGTCCTGTACGAAACCGATTACCCGCACCCGACGTCGATGTCGCCCGGTCCGGCCTCCGATGCGCTGGCTCCCGACGAGTACCTGCGTCGCAACTTCGCACACCTGTCCGAGGCGGACGCCCGGAAGATCCTGCACGACAACGCCGCCGCGCTGTACAACCTGGACTCCTGAGTCCGCAGCCCCGCCGCTACCCCGTCTGCCGCGCATTCGCACGGCCCAGCACTGTGGAGGAAAGATGTCCCTCTCGGAGTTCGAGTCCCGCGCCCGCGCGTGGGTCGTCGAGAACGTCGCCCGACTCGGGTTCGACCGGGTCGACGACCCTTACGACGTGGCCGTGTTCCACGATCTCGGATTCGACGAGGAGAAGGCACTACTCGATCAGCACCGCGTGTGGCAGAAGGTCAAGCTCGAAGCCGGCTACGGCGCTCTCGACTGGCCGGAGGAGTTCGGTGGCGCAGGTCTCGGCGCCGATGTCGCGGAGGCGTTCTCCCGTATCGAGAACGATCACTGTCCTTTGCGACCGCACGAATTATTCTCCGTGACAATGCATCTGATCGCTCCTACTATTCGGCTCCTCGGAACGGAGGGGCAGAAGCGCGAGTTCCTGCCTGCGATGCTGCGAGGCGACCTGCTTGCGTGCCAGCTCTTCTCCGAGCCCGATGCCGGATCCGATCTGGCGAACCTGGGTACCCGAGCCGTGCGCGACGGCGACGACTGGGTGATCACCGGACAGAAGGTGTGGACTTCGGGCGCACAGTTCGCCGACTGGGGTGAACTCATCGCGCGCACCGACCCGGACCAGCCCAAGCATGCGGGCATGACGGCGTTTCTGATTCCGCTGGACGCCCCGGGTGTCGAGATCCGCCCGATCCGGCAGATGTCCGGTGGCAGCAGCTTCAACGAGGTCTTCCTCGACCGGGTGCGCATCCCCGATTCGCTGCGCCTGGGTGGAATCGGCAAGGGCTGGTCCGTCGCGCTGACCACGCTGGCGTTCGAGCGGGAGGGCGGGTCCAACTCGGCGAACGTCGGCGGGCAGTTCGACCAGCTCCTCGCCACCGCCCGCACTCTCGGCCGCGACACCGATCCGCGGGTGCGCGAGCTCCTCGCGCGGGTCTACCTGCGGCAGAAGCTCGCCCAGGTCGACATGCTGCGAGATCGTCAGGCCCGGGAGGCCGACGCCGCCCCGACGGCGGTCGGGTCGGTGCGCAAGATCCAGTGGGTCGACAAGCTCGCCGCGGTCTCCGAGGCTGCGCGCATCATCCTCGGACGTGATCTCGTCGCGGACACCGGCGTGCCGGGCACGTTCGGCTGGAACGCGCACGTGCTCGGCGCGCCCGGGTACAGCATCGCCGGTGGCTCCGACGAGATCCAGCGCAACATCGTTGCCGAGCGACTGCTCGGACTGCCGCCGGAAGTTCGAGTCGACCGCGGAGTGACCTGGCGGGAAGCGCGCGCCCGTGCCGCCGCCGCGACCGCCTGAGCCGACCCTCGGCGCCACGATCCGAACATCACCCTTGTGTACTACCCCTCGAGTACTGCTCTTCACGAAAGGCCGTGTTCCATGAGAATCTCGACGCTGCGCCGCACGATCGCCGGACTGGGGGTCGCCGCGCTGACGTTCACCGCGGTCGCCTGCGGTTCCGGCACCACCACCGAGGTCGCCGCAGAGGACCTGGGCCCGCAGGGGGACGCCGCGTGGCAGGAGGTGATCGAGGCGGCCAAGCAGGAGGGCTCGGTGACGTATTACACCGGGCAGGCGACCGACAATCTCGAGAACCTCGCCAACCGCTTCGAGTCGGCGTACGGGGTCACGGTCGACATCGTCCGCGACAACGACGCGAATCTGCAGACCAAACTGGCCGCGGAGGCCTCGACCGGCCGGCAGGTCGCCGATGTCGTCGCCTCGGCGGCCCGCCCGTGGGTCGACGAGCGTATCGCCGAGGGCTACTACGCCCCGGTCACCGGCCCGGCGTTCGACGCAGCCGAGTTCGACAGTGAGAAGTTCATGATCGGCGACACGATCTTCACCTCGTCGGCGGCCGTGCTCACCTACGGCTGGAACACCGACCGGGTCCCCGAGGGCATGGACAGCTACGAGGACCTGCTCGCCCCCGAGCTGGCCGGCGGCAAGATCGGCGTGATCCTGCCGGTATCCGCAGCGATCGTCGACTTCTACGACTACCTCGCCGACACTGTCTCACCCGACTTCGTCGCGAAACTCGCCGCGCAGCAACCACGCACCTATCCGGGTGCGCAGGCAATGGGTCAGGCCCTGGCCTCCGGGGAACTCGCCGCCACCGTCTACACCGTCCCGCTGACCGCCGAGAAGGCGGCCGGCGCTCCGGTCGAGTCGGCCATGCCGAAGCCGGTGTTCGGTGCGGCCTTCTACACGGGCGTCAGCGGCGCCGCTCCGCATCCCAACGCGGCGCAACTGTTCGCGAACTTCCTCGTGACCAAGGCCGGTCAGGAAGCGGTCGCCAACCGGGCCGGCGCGGTCCTGCCCGACATCGCGACGGCGGCGACTCCGGCCGAGAACATCTGGGTCAACTCGCGGACCGTCACCGCCGCCGATGTGGAGGCCTTCCGCGCCGAGTTCGAGCAGTTGTTCGGCGCTTCCCAATAAGCACACCGGGTTCGGTACGGACCTGACACGAGAGGAACTTCCGATGAACGTCGGTGAACGTTTGAAGAGCGCGGTGTGCACCGCGGAGGTCATCGTCGTCCGTATCGACGACGGCGCGACGGGGCCGCTGCTGTGCGGCGGCGAGCCGATGAGTGCGGATGCGGCGCCGGCCGCACCCGCGCAGGGCGGCGAGCTTCTCATGGGTAAGCGCTACTCCGGTGGCGGCGTCGAGGTCGTGGTCGTGCGCGGCGGCGCCGGGCCGCTCGCGGTCGGCGACGAGGTCCTCAGCCAGAAGCAGGCAAAGCCCCTCCCGTCCTCGGACTGACCGGGCACCCGGCGCTCCCTCATCCACGAAAGGCGACAGCATGATTCTCGGAACCTCGGCCGCGGCAGAGGACACCGCGTTGCTCACCGACACCATCCGCTCGGTGATCCGTCGGACGGACCCGGTCGACGGACGCGCGGAGCGCGTATACCGCGACGGTCCGGTCGATCGTGACCTGTGGGCCGTGCTGGGCACCGAGATCGGCGTGGGTGCACTCGCCGTTCCGGAGGCCGCCGGTGGTCTCGGCGCGTCGTTCGCCGACGTCGCCGCCGTCCTCGAGCTGCTCGGTGCGGAACTGTGCAGGGTCCCGGTCCTCAGCGGCGTCGTTGCCGCCGCGGCGTTGTCGCGCTGCGACGGCGCGCCGCGTGCCGCGGAGCTGCTCGCCGGCATCGCGACGGGGGAGACCGTCGTCGCCACGGTCGTCACCGCACCGGGTACGGACCCCGGATTTCGGGCCGAACACGTGGGTGACGACGTGTTCGTGACGGGCCGAGCCGGTTTCGTCGTGGATGGCGACGTCGCCGACACCGTGCTGCTGCCCGCCGTCGACGAATCCGGGACGGTGGGCCTCTACGCCGTCGACGCAGCCGTGCTCACGTCCGAGCGGATGGACACTACCGATGCGACCCGGATCTTGTCCCGGGTTCGTGCCGAGGCCGCCCCGGCGACCGTCCTCGCGGAGCGCGCTCCACTCGGGTGGATCCACGACAGGGCGGTCGTGGCCCTCGCGTGCGAGAGCCTGGGCGTCGCGCGTACCTGCCTGGCCAATGCCGTCGACTACGCCGGCCGGCGCGTCCAGTTCGGCCGCGTCATCGGCGGATTCCAGGCGATCAAGCACATGCTCGCCGAGGTCTCCGTGGCCGTCGAACTCGCCGAGTCCGCCGTTGCCCACGCCGTGTGGGCCGTCGTGGAGGGGAGCGACGACGATCTGGCCGAGGCCGCTGCGATCGCAGCCCTCGCCTGCGGGGACGCCGCACGCCTCGCCGTCGAGAAGAACGTCCAGGTGCACGGCGGCATCGGCTTCACCTGGGAACACACCGCACACCTGTACTACCGCCGTGCTCTGACTTCCGGCGTCCTGTGGGGGAGCGGTGACGATCATGCCCAGCGCCTCTATGCTCTGGCCGCGGCAGGCGCCGCGACAAGCAGCGAGGCATCCACCGATCCGAGGCAGGAGCCGGCATCCGCCGTGCTCTCCTCCACCGAGTCCTGAACCCCGCTCGTTCAGAAAGCGAGTACACCGTGTCCCACGTCTCCGTACGCCAGCTGCTCAAGAACTTCGACGGAAAACCACCCACCGTCGCCGTCGACCACCTCGACCTCGAGATCGAGGACGGCGAATTCCTCGTGCTGCTCGGCCCGTCGGGCTGCGGCAAGACCACGACACTCCGCTGCCTCGCGGGCCTCGAACAGCCGGCCGGAGGCTCCATCACCCTCGGCGACCAGGTGGTGTTCGACCGGCAGCGCGGCATCAACCTCACCCCGGACAAGCGGTTCATCGGAATGGTGTTCCAGTCCTACGCTCTGTGGCCGCACATGACTGTGCGCAAGAACATCGCCTATCCGCTCAAGTCCCGCAAGCTCACCGACGCTCTCGCGAGCGGGCGCGTCGAGGAGACCGCGGCGCTGGTGGACTGCGAGCGGTTGCTCGACCGTCTCCCCGCCGAGCTGTCCGGCGGTCAGCAGCAGCGCGTGGCTCTGGCCCGCGGCTTGGTCTCCCACCCTGACCTGGTGCTGTTCGACGAGCCGCTGAGCAACCTCGACGCCCGCCTGCGCGACCAGGTGCGCGCGGAGCTCCACGACCTGCACCAGCGCAAGCCGTTCACCGCGGTGTTCGTCACGCACGACCAGAGCGAAGCCCTCGCTCTGGGAACCCGGATGGCGATCATGAGGTCGGGCAGCATCGTCCAGATGGGCCCGCCCCGCGAGGTCTTCGAGGAGCCGGTCGACGAGTACGTCGCGGGTTTCACCGGCATGTCGAACCGGGTCCCGTGCGAGTACGTCGACGGCCGCTGGTACGCGTTGGGCACCGAGATCCACGGCATGCAGCCGCGTGCGGCCGCGTCGGTCGGCGCGTTCGTGGTGCGCCTGCGCCCCGAAAAGGTACGCCTGGTCCCGGACGTGGCGGACCTGCAGCCCGGCGAGGCGGGCATGTTCGTCAACGTCGACGACGTCGAGTACGGTGGCCTGCACCTGGACGTCATGCTCTCGGTCGCGGTCGAGGGCTCCCCACGCCGCCAGTTGCACGCCCGCGTCGCGACGTTCGATTCGTTCCGCGCACCGCGGCTGATCGAACGCGATGCGCGGATGGTTCTCGCCTTCGACCCGATCGACGGGCGCACCTTCGACACCGACGGCAGGGCGCTGCCGATGGATCAGCAGGCGCTCGTCAGCGCCCTGGTGGGGTGAGGGCGATGGCGATTCTGACACTGCCACGGACCGAGGAGCACGAGTCCGTCACAACCGCCCCGAACGGCATGCGGAATACGGCGGTGCGCGCCGGGGCACGCCGAATGGGTGTCGTCGCGTTCACCGCGTTGCTCGCCTACCTGGTCGTCCTCCCGATCGTGCGCCTGCAACTGACCGCGTTCGAGGACGGCGCTGCCGGTTACTCGCGGGCATTCGGATTGTCGCGTATCGGTCAGATCCTCTGGTACACACTTGGATTGGCGATCGGATCACTGGCCATCGCGATGGTGCTGGGAACCGCTCTGGCGTGGGCGGCCAGCCGCCTGCCCCGCCGATTCGCGTTCCTCGAAGTCCTGCCGATTCTGCCCATCGTCATTCCGGCTGTCGCCTCGATCGTCGGCTGGGCGTTTCTGCTGTCGCCGCGGCCCGGCTACCTCAACGCCATGCTGCGGAATCTGCCGTGGTGGTCGCACCTCGAGGAAGGCCCGGTCGACATCTACTCGATCGAGTGGATCGTCATCATCACCGGCTTCTCGCTGAGTTCGTTCGTCTTCATGTTCGTCCGCTCCGGATTCGAGAACATCAACTCCGAGATGATCGAGGCCGCACAGGTTTCCGGCATGCCGGAATGGAAGGTCTTTTTCAGGATCACCCTTCCGCTGCTGCGCCCGACCCTCATCTACGGCTCCGGTGTCGCGCTGCTGCTCGGTCTCGGCCAGTTCACCGGACCACTGCTTCTGGGCACCAACTCCGGCGTCAGCGTGCTCACGACCGAGATGTACTTCCAGATCAGTGACAGTCCCGCGCAGTTCGCGACCGCCGCAGCGCTCGGCTCACCGCTGCTCGTCGTCGGTGTCGTCGTGGTGTTCGCGCAGAAGGCGATGCTCGGCAATCAGCGTCGGTTCGTCACGCACGGCGGCAAGGCGTTCAAATCACAGGGTCGGCCCTCCAAGGCCGGCGTCGCGGTGATCCTGGTGTTCTCGCTGCTGTCGACGATCCTGCCGCTGCTCGCCCTGGTGTTCGTCGCGCTGTCCCGATACTGGCGCGGCACCATCGACTTCTCGACCCTGACGTTCGACAACTTCCGCACGATCTTCTCCGGCACGGCCGTGCCGGCCGCGGTCGGCAACAGCTTGATGTTCTCGTTCGCGGCCATGGCGATCGTGCTGCCGCTCGGCTTCGTCGCGGCCGGCCTGATCGTGCGCGGCCAGCGCTACCCGGCCCTTCGCCTCCTCGTCGACGTTCTGGTATCGATGCCGCTCGGAGTTCCAGCCGTGATCTTCGGCGCAGCGTTCCTGCTGACCTACACCACCGGTCCGATCATCCTGTACGGCACGCCGTGGGTCGTGATTCTGGTGTACGTCACGCTCATGCTGCCGTTCGCGACCCGCATGCAGCTGTCGTCGATGCTCGCGCTCGGCGACAGCTACCTCGAAGCGTCCCGCGTCAGCGGCGCGGGCTTCGTCACCACGAATGTGAAGATCCTGCTGCCGCTCATGCGCGGCAGCTTGGGCGGCACCGCGGCACTGCTGTTCGTGCTGCTCACCCACGAGTTCACGGCGTCGCTGCTCGTGCGCGCGTCCCGGACCCAGGTCATGGGCACCATCCTGTTCGAGTACTGGTCCAACGGCGGGTACCCGCTGGTGGCCGCCGTGGCCCTCGTGATGACGGGCGTGACCGCCGTGGGTGTCACTGCGGCGATGCTCGCCGGCGGCGCGGACGCGATGAGCAAGATGTGACATGTCCCCGGACCGCCCGGCCGACCACGTGTCGGCCGGGCGGTCGTGCGTTCTGCCCGATTGTGCGGTGCCGACACACAACGGCGGACAGCCCGGGTTTCCGTATCGGAATTGATTAACACATATACTAACGCGGCCGTCCTCGGATAAGGTGGCGCCCATGACCGAAGCGGACGCCCGCGACCTCGACTACTGGTCCTTCGTCGAACTCGCGAACCGGCGCCTGAGCAGCCGATACGGCGATTACCACGAGCAGGCCACCGAGGTGCTGCTGACCCTCAACCGGGCCTCCGACATCGTCACGTACGACCTGGAGGCGGCCGTGCACCGCCCGAGGGGGCGGTCGTGGTCGGCGTACCGCCTGATGTTCGTCACCTGGCTTGCCGGCCCCATCGAGCCGAAGGTGGCCGCCAAGCTCACCGGCATGAGCCGCGCCGCTGTCTCCAATCTGGCGAAACCGCTGGTCGAGGCCGGCCTGCTGGCTCGCACCCCGGATCCGGAGGACGGCCGGTCGGTCCGCTTGTCGCTCACCGAGGCCGGCGAGCGGGAGATCGTGGAGACGTTCCGCGCCCAGAACGAGCGCGAGGCCGCCTGGGTCGATGTGCTGACCGAGGCGGAGCAGCAGATCCTCGTCATGCTGCTCAACAAGCTCATCACCAAGCGCAGCCGGTTCGATATGCGCGACCGCAACTGACAACCGATCTTCCCGATGTGGTTGCGCTCACGTCCGAAAACTAGTTAAGGTATTTACTAACACCGCGGGGGATCTCCGCGGATCAGCCACCCAGAGCCCGAGGAGCGGAATCTCATGGCGTTCTATCGACAGCTCGGCGTCATCCCGCCGAAGCGGCACACGCAGCACCGCAACGAGGACGGCGGGCTGTTCTACGAGGAGCTGATGGGCGAGGAGGGCTTCTCCTCGGACTCGGCGCTGCTCTACCACCGCCACATCCCGTCGGCCATCGTCGACGCGACCGAGTGGAAGCTGCCCGAGCAGGCCACCACCCCGAACCACCCCCTCAAGCCGCGCCACCTGAAGCTGCACGATCTGTTCCCGGAGACCGTCTGGGCCGAGACCGACGTCGTCACCGGCCGCCGGCTGATCCTCGGCAACGCGGACGTGCGCCTCTCCTACGTCGTCTCGACGAAGGAGTCGCCGCTCTACCGCAACGTCGTCGGCGACGAGATGGTCTACGTCGAGTCCGGCACCGCCCGCGTCGAGACCGTTTTCGGTGTGCTCGACGCGAAGGCCGGCGACTACGTGCTGCTGCCGATGGCCACCACGCACCGCTGGATCCCCACCGGCGACGAGCCGCTGCGCGCCTATGTCATCGAGGCCAACAGCCACATCGTCCCGCCGAAGCGCTTCCTGTCGCGGTTCGGCCAGTTCCTCGAGCACGCGCCGTTCTGCGAGCGCGACCTGCACGGCCCGACCGAGCTGATCCAGGTGGAGGACACCAACGTCGAGGTCCTGGTCAAGCACCGCACCTCGCACGGCATCGTCGGCACCCGCTACCTCGTGCCCAACCACCCGTTCGACGTCGTCGGCTGGGACGGCTGCCTGTACCCGTACACCTTCAGCATCCACGACTACGAGCCCATCACCGGCCGAGTCCACCAGCCGCCGCCGGCGCACCAGGCGTTCGAGGGCAACAACTTCGTCATCTGCAACTTCGTGCCCCGCAAGGTGGACTACCACCCGCTGGCGATCCCGGTGCCGTACTACCACTCCAACGTCGACTCCGACGAGATCATGTTCTACTGCGGCGGCGACTACGAGGCCCGCAAGGGCTCCGGCATCGGCCAGGGTTCGATCTCCGTCCATCCCGGCGGCCACGCCCACGGTCCGCAGCCCGGTGCCTACGAGCGGAGCATCGGCGTCGACTTCTTCGACGAGCTCGCCGTCATGGTGGACACGTTCCGGCCGCTCGAACTCGGCGAGGGTGCGCTCGCGTGCGAGGATGCGGCCTACGCCGGAAGCTGGAACCGGGGGCTGCAGAAGTGAGCACTCTCGGAGCCCTGCTGACGGAACTGTGCGACGACGCCGCGCTGTTCCCGCCCGGCAACGCCCCGCTCGATCGCGCCCTGCCGGCCCACGCCGCGCACCGCGTCGCCGACCATGCCGGGCTGGTGGGCACGTTCGTGTTCCCGGCGCCGCGGATCCCGGAGTTGCTCGAGGCACTCGGACAGCGCCCGTTCGGGGGCGACCTCACCCTGAGCCTGACCGTTCCGGGCGGGCCGTCCGCGGTCGTTCCCGCGATGGAGAGCCTGCGCGACGTCGACGGCGTCACCGTGGCCGCCCTCGAGATCGCCGTGCCCGCCGGGGAGAGCCCCGCCGGTGTGCTCGTCGCCCTCGACCTGATCGCCGCCGAGTACCCCGGAGTCGCACTGTTCGTGGAGGTCCCGCGCGACGAGCGCCGCGCCGAGATCCTCCAGGGACTCGTGGGGTCGCGTTACGCGGCGAAGTTCCGCACGGGCGGGGTCGTCGCGGAGGCGTACCCCGACGAACGGGAACTCGCCGACGCCCTCTCGACCGTGGTCCGCACGAAGGTCCCCTTCAAGGCCACGGCGGGCCTGCACCACGCGGTCCGCAACACCGACCCGCACACCGGATTCGAACAGCACGGATTCCTCAACGTGCTCGCCGCCGTCGACGCCGTGCTCGACGGTGCGGACACCGCGGCCGTCGCGGCGGTGCTCGCCGACCGGGACGGCGCCGGCCTCGCCGCCCGACTGCGCGACCTGTCGCCTACTCGAATCGAAGAGCTGCGCAACAGCTTCCGCTCGTTCGGCACCTGCAGCATTGCGGAGCCGCTCGCCGATCTCGTCGAGGTCGGCCTGGCCCCGTCGACGATGTCCCCGATCACCGAAGGATCCCTTGCATGACCGTCATCGACATTCCGGAAGGTTCGCTCTTCGGCGCGAACAACCTGCCCTACGGTGTGTTCTCCACGGCCGGAACGGAGCCCCGCGTCGGTGTGCGCGTCGGTGACTCCGTCCTCGACCTCTCCGTCGTGTTCGACGACCCCGCCTTCGCCGAGCCCACCCTCAACGCCTTCATGGCGCAGGGCCGCGCCCGCTGGGACGAGGTGCGCGCCGCGCTGCAGAGCCTGGTCACCGGGGACGTGCCCGCCGAGGCCGTGCACGCCGTCGCGGACGTCGAACTGCACCTGCCGATCGAGGTCGCCGACTACGTCGATTTCTACGCGTCGGAGAACCACGCGTCGAACCTCGGACGGCTGTTCCGGCCCGACAACCCGTCGCCGCTGATGCCGAACTGGAAGCACCTGCCGGTCGGCTACCACGGCCGGTCGAGCACCGTCGTCGTTTCCGGCGTGGACATCGTGCGCCCGTGTGGCCAGCGCAAGGGCCCCAACGATCCGGCGCCCGTCTTCGGTCCGTCGATCCGTCTCGACATCGAGGCCGAGATGGGCTTCGTCGTCGGTGTCGGCTCGCCGATGGGATCGTCGATCACCCCGGACGAGTTCGCCGACCACTGCTTCGGGGCCGTCATCCTCAACGACTGGTCGGCCCGTGACATCCAGGCGTGGGAGTACGTGCCGCTCGGCCCGAACCTCGGCAAGTCCTTCGCGACCTCGATCTCCCCGTGGGTCGTGCCGCTGGCCGCACTCGAGGCCGCCCGCGTCGACACCCCGGTGCAGGACCCGGAGCCGCTGCCGTACCTGAAGGGCACCGAGAAGTGGGGCCTGGACATCGATCTCGAGGTCGAATGGAACGGCCACGTCGTCTCGCGTCCGCCGTACGCCCAGATGTACTGGTCGCCGGCGCAAATGCTCGCGCACACGTCCGTCAACGGTGCCGCCACCCGCACCGGCGATCTGTTCGGATCCGGCACCATCTCCGGGCCGGACAAGGACCAGCGCGGCGCGTTCATCGAACTCACCTGGGGCGGTAAGGAACCGGTTCAGGTCGGCGACGAGACCCGCACCTTCCTCGAGGACGGCGACGAGATCGCGATCTCCGCGACCGCGCCGGGTCCGGACGGCACCCGAATCGGCTTCGGCGAGGTCCGCACCCGCATCCTGCCCGCGAAGGACGCCGGCCGCTGAGCCGACTCTCCCCGGATCCGCGCGCCGGTTCGACAGCGGCGCGGTGCATACCGCGTGTCGACGTCCGGTCGGCGCGCGGATCCGTTTCAGCGGACGATCAGCGAATCACCCACGGCCAGCACGCCGTCCGATGCCACGTCGGCGTAGACGCCGATGCAGGGGGCGGGCTTGCCGCCCGCCCGGTTCGGGACGCGGTTGCGGTCGGTGACGGTGCGCAGCATGTCGCGCCGGGCCGGCACCTCCTGGTGCGGCAGCGTCACCATCACACACCGCGCCGTGCGCTGCGTCGGCACGAGCGCGACGGAACCGGCCTCGACACGCCGGCCCAGCCAGTCGTCCTCGACGAACCCGGTGTCGTCGGTCGAGACCACGAGGTTGGGCCGGAAGCGGCGCAGCGCGACACCGGCGGTGTCGCCCGTGCCGAGCGCCTCCACGGCGGCCGTCGTGAGCAGGTGCAACGGCGCCTCGTCGTAGGTGCGGGGGCGGGCCTCCAGGGTCAACGCACGCCCGGTCAGCTCGGACAGCAGCCCGGGGGTGCGCGGGTCGTCGCCGCGGGTGCACCGGCCGTCGGGCAGCGTGATCTCGAGGACGGACGGATCCGACGGGTCGGCGTCGTCGAGCAGGCGGGCACGGCACTCGAGCAGCCGCGACCAGGCCCGCACCTTCTTCGCTGACGCGACGGTGCCGGTCTCGGCGTCGATCACCGCCCACATGTGGTCGCCGCGCAGCCCGTCGGACTCGATCGCCGCCGACTGCAGTTGCTCGCCGCCGAACGACTTGACCGGGTAACGCCAGAGCTGAGAGACCTGCACAACGGGCCAGCATACGGACCGGTGTGTCCTTCGGGCGGTCGTGGCAGCCCGAAGGACGCACCGGCGCAGCCTAAGGTGTGGCGTATGAGCGATGATGCGACGCCGCGCCGTTGGGGCCTGACGATCCCCCTCGACGGCATTTCCCTGCCGGATCAGCGAAACCTGATCGCCGAACTGCCCGACCTCGGCTACACCGACGTGTGGTCGTCCGAGAGCAGCGTGGCCGACGCCTTCACGCCCCTGGCGCTGGCGAGCGTGTGGGCACCGACGCTGCGCCTGGGCACCGCGATCGTCCCGGTGTTCACGCGCGGCCCGGCCACCCTGGCGATCTCCGCGGCCACTCTCGCCGCCGCCGCCCCGGGCCGCTTCGTCCTCGGCGTCGGAACCTCGTCCAACGTGATCGTCGAGAAGTGGAACAGCACCCCGTTCGAGGAGCCGTTCAAGCGGGCCCGCGACACGCTGCAGTTCCTGCGCGCCGCGCTCGCCGGTGACAAGGTCACCCACAAGTACGACACGTTCGAGGTCAGCGGGTTCCGGGCCGGCCTCGTCCCCGATCCCGCCCCGCCCCTGCTGCTCGCCGCCCTGCGGCCCGGCATGCTGCGCCTCGCCGGACGCGAGGCCGACGGTGCGATCGTCAACTGGCTCTCGGCCGACGACGTGCGCACCGTCGCGCCGTACGTGCACGAGGGCGGAGCGGGCAAGGAAATCGTCGCCCGCATCTTCGTGCTGCCCGGCTTCGACGCCGAGACCGCCCGCAGCATCGGCCGCCGCATGATCGCCGCCTATATGAACGTCCCCGTCTACCGTGCCTTCCACGAATTCCTGGGCCGCAGAGAGGATTTCGAGGGCATGTGGCGGTTGTGGGGGGAGGGGGAGCGGTCGGCGGCCCTCGCCGCGATCCCGGATCACGTGGTGGATCAGCTGGTCGTGCACGGTCCGCCGGAGGCGTGCCGGGAGCACATCGAACGGTACGTCGAGGCGGGTGTGACCACCCCCGTGATCGCGATGACCACCGCGGGCGATCCTACGGAGATGATCCGGGCCCTCGCCCCACGCTGAGTACCGGATCCGCGCCGGGGCGGTCGACCGCGAATTGAGCGCGCCACTGTCCGGGACCCGTGCGGCAGTTCCGTGCCGATCGGTTCGGCGCCCAGCGTCGTCACGATTCGGTCGCGGCGGTAACGTCCCCGTCGGGCACCGACGACATTCCGGGCAGATCGACCGCTGGGAGGCCGCGATGCCTGGACCGGATCTGCGTCGGGTGACCGTCGCCGCCGACGACGGCCTGCCCCTGTCGGTACGGGTGCACGGACCCGCCGACGCGCCCGTCACGGTCGTGCTGGTGCACGGGCACTGCCTGCGCACCGACAGCTGGTCGGCGGTGCGCGAGCGCCTTGCCGGGCAGGCCGGCGCGGCGGTCCGCATCGTCGCCTACGACCAGCGCGGTCACGGCCGGTCGGGGGTCGGCGCGCCCGAGACGTACACCATCGAGCAGCTCGCCCACGACCTCGACGCCGTGCTGCGCACCGTCGTGCCCCGCGGGCCCGTGGTGCTGGCGGGGCACTCGATGGGCGGGATGGTGGCGATGGCCTACGCACGGCTGTACCCGGAGGCGATCGGCAGCCGCGTCGTCGCCGCCGCGCTCGTCGCGACCGCGGCGAGCGGCCTGGCCGACCTGGGGCTCGGCCGCTACCTGCGGCACCCGGCGGTGTCCGTGCTGCACCGCGCGGTGCGACGGGCACCGCGGGTGATGCAGGGATCGATGCGCGTCGGCGGGCGGATGTGCGCGCCGGTGGTCCGTCGCGGCACCACGGACTCGTGGGCGCGTTCGCTGGCGACGACCCTGACGAACGAGACGTCGATCGTGACGCTCTCGCGTTTCCTAGCGGCGTTCGCGGTGCTGGACGAGTCGGCGGCGCTGGCCGTGCTCGCGGCGATCCCGGTCCTGGTGGTCGGCGGGTCGGCCGACGAGCTGACCCCGTTCGCGCATTCGCGGGCCATCGCCGCGCGGCTGCCGGCCGCCGAACTGGTGCGGGTCGACGGCGCGGGGCACTCGCTCATCGTCGAGCGCGCCGACGAGGTGGCGGCCGCGCTGCTGCGACTGCTCACCCACGTTCGGGGGGTGGCCACCCCCGTCGGGGTCGTGTAGGCAGGAGCACATGACCGACACGCGCACCGACCAGCCCGCCGCCGTTCTCATCGCCGTCGACGAGGCCTCCGGCATCGGCCTGCTCACCCTGAACCGTCCCGATCAGCGAAACCCGTTGTCCGCGGCGGCGATGCGCGAGGTCACGATGGGACTGCGCGCGCTGTCCGCGGAGTCCACGACCCGGGTGATCGTGATCCGCGCCGAGGGACCGGTGTTCTCCGCCGGTCACGACCTGCGCGAGATGATCGGCCGCACCCTCGAGGACGAGCGGGTCATCTTCGACACCTGCACCGAGATGATGCAGACCGTGCAGTCGGTGCCGCAGCCGGTGATCGCGTCGGTGCAGGGTGCGGCCGTCGCGGCCGGGTGCCAGCTGGTGGCGTCGTGCGACCTGGCGGTCGCGTCGTCGGACGCGGTGTTCGGCACCCCGGGGGTGAAGATCGGCCTGTTCTGCTCCACGCCGATGGTCGCGCTCAGCCGCGCGGTGGGGCGCAAGCGGGCCATGCAGATGCTGCTCACGGGCGAAACCATCGATGCGGAGACGGCCGCGGACTGGGGGCTGGTCAACTTCGTCGTCGACCCGGCGGCGCTGGAAACCGAGACCGCCGCGCTGGCCGCGAAGATCGTCTCGGCGTCGCCGGCGACGGTGCGGATCGGCAAGGAGGCCTTCTACCGGCAGATCGAGCTGCCGCAGGAACAGGCCTACGAGGCGATGGCCGAGACCATGGCGACCAACGCGATGATCTGCGACGCGCAGGAGGGCATGACCGCGTTCGTGGAGAAGCGCCGTCCCGTATGGCAGGGCCGCTAGGCTTATCGAGCGTTAAGTCTGGACCATTGGTTGGACGTCCTATAACGTGTCCGATCATGAGCTCAGACCCGCGCGCGAACACCGTCGACGGCGTGCTGCACCGCAGCGCCGCCCGCTTCCCCCACCGCACCGCCCTGCGGTTCGGCGACCGCACCCTCACCTACCGTGAACTCGACGACGCGGTCACCCGGGCGGCCGCCCGGCTGCGCGCGCTGGGCCTGGACCAGGGCGATCGCGTCGCCGCGTACGGCACCAACTCCGACGCCTACGTCGTCGGGTACCTCGCCGTCGCCCGGGCCGGCCTGGTACACGTGCCGATCAACTACGCGCTGCGCGGCGAGGAACTGAGCTACCTGCTCGGTCAGTCCGGGGCGCGTGCCGTCCTCGTCGACCCCGCCCTGGCCGGCAACCTCGAGCAGGTGCTCGCCGACGTCCCGGCCGAACACGTCCTGCCGCTACGCGACGCCGACGACTCGCTGCTCACCGCCGCGTGCGCGGGCGAGGTTCCGGAACTCGACGTGACCGTCTCCGACGCCGACCTCGTGCAGTTGCTCTACACCTCCGGCACCACGTCGAAGCCCAAGGGCGCCATGATGCCCCACCGGGCGCTGGTGCACGAGTACACCTCGTCGATCGTCGCGCTGGACCTGGCTGCGGACGACAACCCGCTGGTCTGCATGCCGCTCTACCACTCGGCCGGCATGCACGTGTTCATGATGCCGTACCTGGCCGTCGGTGCCACGATCACGCTGCTGCCCGCCCCCGACATCCCGGAGATCCTCCGGCTCGTCGAGTCCGAGCGCATCGGCTCGCTGTTCCTCGCCCCCACGGTGTGGGTGCCGCTGGCGAACCACCCCGACCTCGAGACCCGCGATCTGTCGTCGCTGCGCAAGGCCCAGTACGGCGCGTCGATCATGCCCGTCACCGTGCTGAACCGGCTCCGCGGACGCTACCCGGACCTGGGGTTCTACAACTGCTTCGGCCAATCCGAGATCGGTCCGCTGGCAACGGTTCTGCGCCCGGAGGAGCACGAGGACCGGCCGTCGTCGTGCGGGAGGGCGGTGCTGTTCGTCGAGACCCGCGTCGTCGACGCCGACGGCAACGACGTGCCCGACGGTGAGTCCGGCGAGGTGCTGTACCGGTCGCCGCAGCTGTGCCTGGGCTACTGGGACAACCCGGAGGCCACCGCGGAAGCGTTCCGCGACGGCTGGTTCCACTCCGGCGACCTCGTCACGCGCGACGCCGAGGGCTACATCACCGTTGTCGACCGCATCAAGGACGTCATCAACACCGGCGGCATCCTCGTCGCCTCCCGCGAGGTGGAGGACGCGCTCTACACCCACGAGGCCGTCGCCGAGGTGGCGGTCATCGGCACGCCCGACGAGAAGTGGATCGAGGCCGTCACCGCCGTCGTCGTGCTGCGCGACGGCGCGGATGTCGACGAGCGCGAGCTGATCGACCACGTCAAGCAGCGGCTCGCGCCGTTCAAGGTGCCGAAGCTCGTCCGGTTCGTGGACACGTTGCCGCGCAACCAGAGTGGCAAGCTGCTCAAGCGCGAGCTGCGCACCACGTGACCGAATGTCACATGAGTTCGATCGAAGTGAAGCGGTGTGACATTCGGTCACACGCGACGGAAGGCTGAAGGACACCGATGGTCAAGAAGCACGTGCCGTCCTGGCACGACGACGAGGTACAGGCGGTCTCCGAACTCGCCCGTGACTTCTTCGAGCGCGAGGTGATGGCCCGCGCCGAGAAGTGGGACGCGCAGCGGCGCATCGATCGCGACGTGTGGCTCGCCGCAGGCAAGCTCGGGCTGCTGCTGTGCTCGGTGCCGGAGGAGTACGGCGGCGGGGGCGGCACCTTCGCCCACGATCTGGCCGTCTTCGAGGCGCAGGGCTACTCGGGTGACCTCGCACTGGGCATCTCGGTGCACAGCGGCATCGTCGCCCACTACATCCTCGAGTACGGCAGCGAGGAGCAGAAGCGGACCTGGTTGCCCGGCATGGCCACCGGTGAGATCCTCGGCGCGATCGGCATGACCGAGCCGGGCGCCGGCTCGGACCTCAAGGCCATCAAGACCACCGCGATCCGCGACGGCGACACATACGTGGTCAACGGCTCGAAGACCTTCATCACCAACGGCTCGTCGGCCGACGTCATCGTGCTCGCCGTCAAGACCGACCCCAAGGCCGGTGCCAAGGGCGTGGCCCTGCTCATCGTCGACCTGCGCGACTGCCCCGGCTTCGCGGTCGGGCGGGTGCTGGACAAGGTCGGCCAGCACGGCGCCGACACCTCCGAGCTGTCGTTCACCGACGTGCGGGTGCCGGTGGCGAACCTGCTCGGCGGGAGCGAGGGGCAGGGCTTCGCGCAGCTGATGGCGCAGCTGGTGCAGGAGCGGCTGATCATCGGCGCGCAGGCCGCCGGCGCGATGGAGCGCGCGGTCGAGGAGACCGTCCGCTACACGAAGGAGCGGCAGGCGTTCGGGCACAGCCTGTTCGAGTTCCAGAACACCGCGTTCGAGCTGGCGGAGTGCCGGACCATCGCCCGGACGTGCCAGGTATTCCTGGATCACTGCATCGAGCAGCACCTGAAGGGCGAGCTCGACGACGCGGACGCCGCGATGGTCAAGTACTGGCTGACCGACAGGCAGTGCGAGGTGATCGACCGCTGCGTGCAGCTGCACGGCGGCTACGGCTACATGCGCGAGTACCTGATCGCGCGGATGTACGAGGACGCCCGCGTGCAGCGGATCTACGCAGGCGCCAACGAGGTGATGAAGCAGATCATCGCCCGCTCTCTCTGAGCCCGCCCCGGGTGGAGGGTTCCCGCGAGGAGCCCTTCACCTGCCGGCCTGCCGGGTGTGGTGGGCCAGCACCTTCGCGAGCAGGACGGCGAGCTGGTCGCGCTCGGTCGGGTCGAGCGGCGCGAACGCCTCGTCCTGCGCCGCGACGAGCACGTCGTCGAGGGTGCGCAGGTGCTGCCGCCCGCGGCGGGTGACGCTGATGATGTTGCGGCGCCGATCGGTGGGATCGGGGCTGCGGTCGACGAGCCGCCGGTCGGCCAGCTCGTTGACGGTGGCGACGATGTCGCTGCGGTCCATCCCCGCGCGACGGCCGAGATCCGTCTGACACAGCGAGCCGTACTCCTCGAGTGCCGCGAGCGCGCGGTAGTGGTAGCCGCGGGCGTCGGCCTGGCCGAGCCGGTCGACCACCACCCGGTGCACGTGGCGGGCGGATTGGGTCAGCAGCCAGCTCGGGAGCCGCTCGAGCCTCGTGGGCGCGGTCGAAATGTCTGGGTCGGACATGCCACCAGGGTACGGTTCGACGGCCGGAATTCCGACGGTCAGCCGTCGGCGCCGCGGCAGCGCAGCCCCGTGGTACCGGGCCGACGATTCCGGCCCCGGCGGCGCGACCGGCGCGGGGGAACTGCTCAGCGCCCGCGGTGATCGGTGATCGGC
>NZ_PCZU01000214.1:0-1441 GCF_002887785.1 Rhodococcus sp. ENV425 | reverse complement strand
CCCCGCCCCGCCGGTAGCCATGATCAGTCGCACCGCTCGATAACGGTGCGGCCGAAGCGGTTCCAGATACTTCACCATGCCGGCGTCGTCGAGTGGTGCGCCCAGCAGCGACCAGCCGACGATCGTCGCGAGGTGGTAGTCGCCCACCGACAGCGCGTCCGCGTCGCCGAAGGCGCGCTGCGCGACCTCGGCGGCGGTCCATACGCCCACGCCCGGGATCGAGCGCAGCTTCCGCTGCGCCTCGGCCGGCGCGAGGTCGACGAGCCGCTCGAGGCGGTCGGCCAGCCGGGCGCAGCTCACGACGGTCCGGGCCCGGCCGGGGTCGACGTTGGCGCGGTGGAACTCCCACGACGGGACGCGGCGCCACGTCTCGGCGGCCGGGGGCACCCGCATCCCCTCCGGTGCCGGACCGGGCGCGACGTCGCCGAACCACGTGACGAGCCGCCGCCACGACGCGAACGCGGCGACGCTGTGCACCCGCTGTTCGAGGATCGCCGGGACCAGGGCCTCGAGGACGCGGCCGGTGCGCGGGATCCGCAGGGCCGGCAGGCGGCGATGGGCCTCGGCCAGGCTCGGATGCTCGGGCCGGAACCCGGTCGGGTCGTCCTCGGCACCGAGAAGGGTGGGAAGGTGTGCCGACAGTTCCTCGGCCCCGGCACCCCACGCGTGGCAGCGCACGCCGCGCGGACCGTCCTGCACGAGCCGGTAGGTGACCGGCCCCGACGCCAACCGGGACGTGCGCCACACGGCCTGCCCGTCGCGGCGATGGCAAGGGTCGTAGGGCCCGCGCTGCAGGGGTTGCAACGTCAGCGCGACGTCCACCGGCCGAGGCAGCTCGGCGCGGACGACGAGCGCGCCGGTGCTGGGTGGAGCGGGGGCGGGCACCGGTCCACCGTACTGTGCGACGAGGTGACCGTGCGACGAGGTGCGGATCGAAGGCGGCGACCCGCCGAGCGTGCGCTTCTCGCGCCGACACGCCGAGGGGTGCCGCGATTTCTGCGCAGCCGCGGCGCGTCGGCGCCTCGGGCGCGACGTCGCCCCTGCCACGGGATATGGTCTGGCACATGATCATCGTGAGCACCGACGGTTCCTGCCTTCGCAATCCGGGCGGCGCCATCGGATGGGCGTGGGTCAATCACGAGGGACCGAGCCGCTCGGGCGGGGAGCACTCGGGCACCAATCAGATCGCCGAGCTGCGGGCGCTGCTCGAGGCGCTGAAGGCCCATCCCGGTCCGGAACCGATGATCATCGAATCCGACTCGCAGTACGCCATCAAGTGCGCCTCGGAATGGTTGCCGGGCTGGAAGCGCAAGGGCTGGAAGACGGCGACCGGCGCGCCGGTGAAGAACCTCGATCTGGTCCAGGCCATCGACCGCGTCCTCGCCGACCGGTCCGGGCCGGTGCGGTTCCGGTGGGTGCGCGGACACGTCGGCAACCACTT
>NZ_PCZU01000213.1:28775-34447 GCF_002887785.1 Rhodococcus sp. ENV425 | reverse complement strand
TCGAGCGGCTGGTGCCCGCACGACCTCGGGTTATCTCCGATGGACGTTCATCGCTGGTGCTTCACGGTGTGCTCATGAGTGCTTGTACCTGTTCTTCTCAGAGTTGGTGTCCCCGGTCCGGCGCGTATCGCTACGCCGAGTCCTCCTCGTTCCGGACCCCGACCAGCTGAACAAGCGCAGACGGGTCGATTGTTCCCGACACCCGCAGCGCTCTGCCGAATGCTCGACGCCGTTCCGCCTGACCGAGGCATTCCGGATCGGGGTGCATCCACGCGCCCCGACCGGGCATCCTCCGCCCCGGGTCCGGCACCAGCACGAAGCCTGACGGCTCCGTCGCCCGCGCCACAACCCTCAGCAGATCGGCAGCCAGCACCCGCTGCCGACACCCGACACAGGTGCGCACCGGACCGGTGCGCTCTCGGTCGGCCGAGGGCAGCTCATGCTGAGCCATCGACTACTCTACCGCTGATCGGGCCGGAACCGTGCATTCCACGCCTATCTGCCTGTCGCGGGCGATCCCGCCGACGCCGGACCGCCGGCCGCGGCATCGCTGCGGATGTCGATCCGCCACCCGGTCAGCCGCGCGGCCAGCCGGGCATTCTGCCCTTCCTTGCCGATCGCGAGGGACAGCTGGTAGTCGGGAACGACGACCCGCGCGGCGCGCGCGTCGGGGTCGACGACTGTGACGGATACCACCTTCGAGGGGGACAGCGCGTTACCGACGAACTTCGCCGGATCCTCGTCGAAGTCGATGATGTCGATCTTCTCGTCACCGAGTTCGCGCATGACGTTGCGCACCCGCTGCCCCATCGGGCCGATGCACGCGCCCTTGGCGTTCAATCCCGGCACCCGCGAGTGGACGGCGATCTTGGAGCGATGGCCGGCCTCCCGCGCGACGGCGACGATCTCCACCGACCCGTCCGCGATCTCCGGCACCTCGAGGGCGAAGAGCTTGCGCACCAGGTTGGGGTGCGTCCGCGACAGGGTGATCTGCGGGCCGCGCTGCCCCCGCGACACCCCGACGACGTAGCACCGGATCCGGTCGCCGTGCTCGTACGTCTCGCCGGGCACCTGCTCGGCCGGCGGGATCAGCCCTTCGGTGCCGGTGGTCTCGGCGCCGATCTTCACCACGACCATGCCGCGGGCGTTGGCGCGGGTGTCGCGCTGGACCACACCGGCGACGACCTCGCCCTCGTGCGTCGCGAACTCCCCGAACCGCTGCTCGTGCTCGGCATCGCGGATGCGCTGCATGATCACCTGGCGGGCGGTGGTCGCCGCGATGCGACCGAAGCCCTCCGGGGTGTCGTCCCACTCGGAGACGAGGTTGCCGTCCGCGTCGAACTCCTGCGCCATCACCCGCACGGCACCGGTCCGGCGGTCCACGTCGACACTCGCGTGCGGCTGGTGCCCGTCGGTATGCCGGTAGGCCGTGAGCAGGGCCGTCTGGATCGTCTCGATCAGCGCATCGAACGGGATGTTCTTGTCGGCCTCGAGGACCTTCAGGGCTGCGATGTCGATATTCACTTGTCCACCTTCACTTCGTCCGTGCCGTTGTAGTCCGTGCCGCTCTCGTCGTCCGGGTCGCCGTCGCCCTCGGCGATCTCGCCGGCACGCACCCGGCCGTCCGGCAGGCCGCCCGCGAGCTCGAGTTCGCGCGGATTCGGCGCGTTGAACTCCACCTCGACGACGGCGCGGCGCACCTCCGCGAGCGGGATCGCCCGCACCGAGGGCCCGCTGCGGCCGGGAACGACGATCCGGACCTCGTCCCCGACGAGCTCGCCGATGCGGCCGACGATCGTCTCGTCGTCCAGTTCGATCCGGGCCTTGCGGGCCTGGGACCGGCGCCAGTGCCGCTCGCGGGTGAGCGGGCGGCCGATGCCGGGGCTGGTCACCTCGAGCACGTAGGGCGACTCGCCGAAATCGGAGACGGCGTCGAACGCCTCGGAGACCAGGGTGCTCAGGCGGGCGGCCTCGTCGAGGCTCAACCCGGCGTCGCTGTCGACGAACAGCCGCACCGTGCTGTGCTTGCCCGCAGACGTGATCACCACGTCCTCGAGGTCGTATCCCTCGCGCTCGATCGGGCCGGAGACGAGTTCGGCAATTCTCTCCGGGGGCGGCACCGGCATCGCGACAGGCTCCTCGTTCAGTTGTGATCGCAGCGGACGTCATGCCGGCGCACGAGCGGACCGGCAGGTATTCAAGGGTATCGCGCATCCGGCGCTCCCGTGACCAACCCCCCGCGGCCCGACCACCGTCGGATCCGCCCGGACCGGGCTGGCACGATGGTGCGGTGCCGACGCCCGCATCCTCACCGCCCGTGTCCCGACGCACCATGCTGCGCTGGTCCGGCGCCGCGCTCGGCGGCGTCGGTGCGCTCGCCGTCGCCGGGTGCGGCGCCGGCACGGACGACGGCGCCGGGGAGGTCGATCCCCTGATCGCCCAGGCCGAGCGGGCGCGCGTCGACGCCGCGACCGCCGGTCTGCTCGTCGCGCTGCTCCCCGACCGGGCGGGCGCCCTGAATGCCGTCGGCGCCGAGCGCACGACCCACGCCCAGGTCCTCGACGCCGAGGTGGCCCGGCTCGCCGGGGCCGACCCGGCGTCGACCACCACGGCGTCGACCACCACGACGACGACCGTGGCCCCGGCCGCGGATCCACCCACCCTCGACCTGCTGCGCGAGCGACTGAACGGCTCCCAGCGGGCCGCCGCGGACCTGGCCCGCACCCTGCAGGGCTACCGGGCGGGCCTGCTCGCCTCGATCAGCGCCGCGTGCGCCGTGCACACGGGGGTGCTGCTGCCGTGAGTTCACAGTCGCTGGGCGTCGAGCAGCAGGCCCTCGTGGACGCGTTGAACGCCGAGTACGCCGCGGTGTTCGGCTACGGCATCGTCGCCGCGTTCTCCAATCCCGCCCGCGCGGCCGAGGTGTCGGCGGACACCGCCGCCCACCGGGCCCGGCGCGACGCCACCACGGACGCGCTGCGGGCCGCCGCCGTCACCCCGCCCACCGCGGCCGCCGGGTACACGACGCCCTTCCCGGTGACCGACGCGGTTTCCGCCGCACAGTTGGCGGTGCAGATCGAGGCCGATGTCGCGGTGGCGTGGCGCTCCGTCGTCGAGCGGGCACGCAGCGAGCACACCCGCGGGGCGGCGATCGAGGCGCTCACCGAGTCCGCGATGCGGGCGGCCCGGTGGCGCGCGAACCTCGGGGTCGTCCCGCCGTCCGTCGCGCTGCCCGGGCAGCCCTGACCTCGACCGGGACGCCGCGGCATCCGCTCGCGCCGACCGCCGCGGGCGAAGTGCTCAGTCGGTCACGACCGCTATCGCGAAGCCGTCCCAGCCCTTTGCGCCGACGGTCTGCAGCGCGGTCGCGTCGAGCCGAGGGTCGGTGGCCATGAGTTCCAGCACCTCTCGGGCGCCGCGCACCCGCTCGTCGTCGAGATCGGCGTTGGTGACCGAACCGCCGCGGATCACGTTGTCGACGACAATGACGGTGCCGGGGCGGCCGAGCCGCAGCGCCCACCGCACGTAGTGCGGGTTGTTCTCCTTGTCCGCATCGACGAACACCAGGTCGAACGGGGCCCCGCCCTCGAGGGACGGCAGGGTGTCGAGGGCGGCGCCCACCCGGATGTCGACCCGCTCCCCCACGCCGGCGCGATCGAGGTTGGCGCGCGCGACCTCGGCGTGCCGGGGCTCGTACTCGAGGGTGACCACGCGCCCGTCGTCGCCGACGGCCCGCGCGAGCCAGATGGTGGAGTACCCGCCGAGCGTGCCGATCTCGAGGATGCGCCGCGCACCGCGGATCCGCGCCAGCAGATGCAGGAACTTGCCCTGCACGGGTGCGACGTCGATCGGCGGCAGGCCCGCCGCGGCGTTCGCCGCGAGCGCGTCCTCGAGCTGAGGGTCGGCCCCGATCAGGGTGTCGGTCAGGTAGGCGTCGGTGCGCTCCCAGTCGTCCATGGCATCAGTGTGGTGCCCCGGTGGCCCGCACGCGATCCCGAGGGCCACCGGGGGTGCTACTACGCGCCGAGGATCTCCTTCAGGGCCGCATCGGCCGGCACCTCGCGGGACTCGCCGCTGAACCGGTCGCGCAGCTCGACCTTGCCGTCGGCCCAGCCGCGGCCGACGACGACGACCAGCGGCACGCCGAGCAGCTCGGAGTCCTTGAACTTCACGCCGGGCGAGGCCTTGCGATCGTCGAGCAGCACCTCGACGCCCGCCTTGTCGAGCTCGGCGGCCAGATTCTCGGCACCCTCCCGGGCCGCCTCGTCCTTGTTCGCGATCACCAGGTGCACCCCGAACGGGGCGACCTCGGCGGGCCACCGCAGGCCCTTGTCGTCGTGCTGCTGCTCGGCGATCACGGCGACGAGCCGGGAGACACCGACGCCGTAGGAACCCATGGTCGGGCGCACCGGCTTGCCGTTCTCGCCGAGCACGTCGACGGCGAAGGCGTCGGTGTACTTGCGGCCGAGCTGGAACACGTGGCCGATCTCGATGCCGCGCGCCGACACGAGCGGGCCCGCACCGTCCGGGGACGGGTCACCGTCGCGCACCTCGGCGGCCTCGATGGTCCCGTCCGGGGTGAAGTCGCGCCCGGCGACGAGTCCGACGACGTGCCTGCCGGGCTCGTCGGCGCCGGTGATCCACGACGTGCCGTTTCCGACACGCGGATCGACGAGGTAACGAACTCCGTTGTCGAGCAACGCTTTCGGACCGATGTACCCCTTGACGAGGAACGGGTTGGCCGCGAAGTCGGCGTCCGTGAGCAGCTCGTACTCGGCCGGCTCGAGCGACGCGCCGAGCCGCTTGTCGTCGACCTCCCGGTCGCCGGGGATGCCGATGCCGAGCAGTTCCCACTCCCCGCCGGGTCGCCGCGTCTTGACGAGGATGTTCTTGAGGGTGTCGGCGGCGGTCACCGGGCGGTCGAGCGCACCGTTGGCCCACTCGACGAGAGTGTCGATGGTCGGGGTGTCCGGGGTGTCGTGCACCACCGCCTCGGGCAGCCCGTCGAACGGAACCGGCTCGGGGGCCAGGGTCTCGACGGCCTCGACGTTCGCGGCGTAGCCCGACTCGAGGCAGCGCACGTACGTGTCCTCGCCGGCGTCGCTCTCGGCGAGGAATTCCTCCGACGCGCTGCCGCCCATGGCGCCCGACGTCGCGGAGACGATCACGTACTTCACGCCGAGTCGGGCGAAGATCCGCTCGTAGGCGTCACGATGCGCCCGGTACGACTCGGCCAGGCCCTCGTCGGTGAGGTCGAAGCTGTAGGAGTCCTTCATCACGAACTCGCGGCCGCGGAGGATGCCGGCACGGGGACGTTCCTCGTCGCGGTACTTCGTCTGGATCTGGTACAGGGAGACCGGAAAATCCTTGTACGAGTTGTATTCACCCTTGACGGTGAGCGCGAACATCTCCTCGTGGGTGGGGCCGAGCAGGTAGTCGGCGCCCTTGCGGTCCTGGAGCCGGAACAACCCGTCGCCGTACTCGGTCCACCGGTTCGTGGTCTCGTAGGGGTCGCGCGGCAGCAGCGCCGGCAGCGAGATCTCCTGCCCACCGATCGCGTTCATCTCCTCGCGCACGACACGCTCGACCTGCCGCAGTACCCGCAGACCCAGCGGCAGCCACGAGTACACCCCCGGGGCGATGCGGCGGACGTAGCCGGCGCGCACGAGCAG
>NZ_PCZU01000213.1:0-28765 GCF_002887785.1 Rhodococcus sp. ENV425 | reverse complement strand
GACCTCGGCGTCGGCCGGGTCGTCGCGGAGGGTGCGGAGAAACAGGTGCGACATGCGGGTGATCACGGGAGAGCAGCCTACCTGCCGCCCCGGAACCGACCTCGGTACGGTTACCGCTTGTGCTGGTGCTTCTGCCTCCCTCCGAAACCAAGTCCGACGGCGGCGACGGTGCGCCCCTCGACCTGGGCGAGCTGTCGATGCCGCAACTGACCGCGACCCGCGAGGAGCTGGTGCAGGCGCTCGTCGACCTGGCCGCGGATCCGGAGGCGTCGAGCCTCGCCCTGGGCCTCGGTCCCACGCAGGCGGACGAGATCGAACGCAACGCCAAGCTGTGGGTCTCGCCCACCCGGCCGGCTCTCGCGCGCTACACCGGGGTGCTGTTCGACGCCCTCGACGCCGGCTCGTTCACCCGGGCGCAGCGGGAGAAGGCCCACCGACGACTCGCGATCGGATCGGCCCTGTTCGGCGCGGTGCGCGCGGGCGATCCCATCCCGGCCTATCGCCTGTCGGGCGGATCGAAGCTGCCCGGCGTCGGGACCCTCGCGTCGCTGTGGCGGCCGGAGCTGAGCGGCGCCCTGGCCGCCGAGGCCGCCGGGCAGCTCGTGGTGGACCTGCGGTCGGGGGTGTACCGGCAGCTCGGGCCCGTCCCCGGCGCGGTCACCGCGACCGTGCTCACCGAGCAGCCCGACGGGAGCCGCAAGGTGGTCAGTCACTTCAACAAGCACCACAAGGGCCTGCTGGCCCGCGCGCTCGTACTGACCCGCGCGGAGCCGGCCGACGTCGACGGTGCCGCCCGCGTCGCGGCCCGGGCGGGCCTGCGGGTCGAGGTGGCGTCAGCCACCGAACTGGTGATCCTGACCTGACTGCGGCACGCGCCGGGTGTCCTGCACCGCGGTGAGGAACCGGTGCGCCGGGTGCCAGAAGCTACCGAGCACGGCCGCCACCCGAGGGTCGGCGGACCCGGCGGCCGATCGCTGCAGTTCGGCCAGCCGGTCGGCGCACTCGCCGCAGGCGTCGTCGAATCGGACGGGTTCGGCGAATCGGACGGGTTCGGCGAATCGGACGGGGTCGGCGGCGGCGTCCCCGATCCGGTCCACGAGCTCGGCCAGGGCTGTCAGGAGAGCAGGCACCGAGCAGCGCGCCGCGTCGTCCGCCCCGTCGAGAACGCCGTCCGACGCCGCCTCCGCCACGCGGGCGAGTTCGCGGAGCGCCGGCACGGCGTACCACAGCCGGTCGAGGACGTCGTCGGAGGCCGAGGCCTGATCCCGGACCCGGGCCGCGATCGGGCGCGGATTGAGCCGCACACTCTCTCGTGCCCACTGCGACGACTCCGCCGCGCGGTCCATCATCCGGTCGATCTCCCCCGTGCGACGCACCCAGCCCCCGGGCCCCGGACCCGCCTCGTCGCCCAGCCCGGCGGCCATGTCACACAGCAGGGATCGGGCCTCACGGGCGAGTACCCCGAGTTCGTCCCCGACCGGGTAGACCGGCGGGAACAGCACCGCGGTCACCACGAGTCCGCACGCTGCCCCGATCGCCGTCTCGAGCAGCCGCTCCCCCAGCATCACGGGGCTGCCGGCGGCGCCCGTCGCGATCACCAGCAACGCGGTGATCGCCACCCAGATCCCGTTCGAACCGAACCGCCGCCAGCGGCCGACGAACCAGCCGACGAGCACCACGACGCCGATCGCCGCCGTCTGCCCCGGCACCAGCCATTCCGCCGTTGCCGCGAGCAGCACGCCGGCGACGACCGTTCCGATCTGCACCACCGCCTGCCGGAGGGACCTGAACACCGTGGTCTCGACGAGGAACACCGCGACGTAAGGGGCGAGGAAGGCCTGCGGCAGCATCAGCCACTCGGCGGCGACGAGCCACGCGAGGACCGCCGCGAGGGCCGACTTCAGCGCCTGCGCGGCGACGTACCGCTCGTGCCCGCGCACGCGTACCGCGCGTGCGGTCCACGTCGCCGGGAACCGCATCCACTCGGTGATGGTCGACAACATGTCCGTCGGCTACCCCGCCGCTGGGGCCGGGCACACCTCGGCGGCAGGGCCGGTACGGGGCTACGCGCCCTGCGCCGCCTTCTCCGCCACCTGGGCCTGCGCCACCTGCTCGGGGGTGAAGCGGATGAACAGCGCCGCGGCACCCGCGATCACGGCGCACACCGCACAGCCGACGAGGGCGAAGAGGTAGCCCTCCCCCAGCGCGTAGAGCTGGCCGGGATCCATGTCGGCGACGGCGCCGGACGTGCCGCCCAGCGACAGGGTCCGCGACGTGGCCATCGCGCCGATCACGGCCAGGCCGATGGGGCCGCCGAGGGTCTGCGCCACCTGGGCGATCGCCGCGAGCGGGCCGATTTCGTGCGAGCCGACGCCGGCGATCGCGCACAGCGGCAGCGGCACCACGGCCAGGCCCACCCCGAACCCGACGACGAGCACCAGGACGAACAGCGTCGGCAGGTAGGCGACGGTGTGCGACATCGTCGAGCCGTACAGGAGGCTGACCGCCATGATCAGCGCCCCGGTGACGACCAGCCAGCGGGGCCGCACCCGCACCGCCAGCTTCGACGCGACCGCCGCGGCGGCGCCCAGGCCGAAGGCGAAGGGCACGAACGCCAGGCCGGCCTGCAGCGGCGAATAGCCGAGGATGTCCTGCACGAACAGGGCGACGAACGCGGCGAGGCTGAACATGACGGCACCGGCGAAGAAGATGGACACGAACGTCGCGACCCGGTCCGGGTTGCGGAACAGCACGAACGGCAGCAGCGGGTTCTCGGCGCGGCGCTCGACGACGAGGAACACCGCGAGCAGCGCGGTACCGGTGATCAGCGCGCCGACCACCGCAGGACTGGTCCACCCCATCTCCGGGCCCTCGGTGAGCCCGAAGACGAGACCGGTGCAGCCGAGTGTGGCGAGCACCGCGCCCGGCACGTCCAGCGGCAGCCGCTCGGCCGCGGTCTCGCGCAGCGCGACCACCGCCAGGCTCACGATCAGCATCCCGATCGGCACGTTGATCAGGAAGATCCAGCGCCAGGACACCTCGGTGAGGGCGCCGCCGATGATCAGCCCCGCGATCGATCCGACGCCCGTCATGGCCGCGAAGATGGCGATCGCCTGGTTGCGTGCCGGTCCGGGCGCGAAGGTGGTGGCGACCAGCGCCAGGGCCGTGGGCGAGGCCACGGCGGCGCCGACGCCCTGCAGCGCGCGGGCCGCGACGAGGGTGCCCTCGTTGACGGCGAGGCCGCACAGCAGCGACGCGACGGTGAACAGGCCGACGCCGGCGATGAACATGCGTTTGCGGCCGAAGGCGTCGCCGAGACGTCCGCCGAGGAGCATCAGCCCCCCGTAGCTCAGGGCGTACGACGTGAGCACCCAGTTGCGGCCCGCGTCACTCAGACCGAGGTCCTCCTGCAGCGGCGCCAGCGCGAGATTGGCGACCGTGCCGTCGAGCACGACCATCAACTGCAGACCGCTGAGGACGATGATCGCCAGGCCCAGCGCACGCGTGGTGACGGGGTAGCTCACGGGCGAGGAGGTTTCGGCCATGTGGATCAACGTTACCGAGCGCCCGGGGCGACCCCGGCCACCGGCCCGATGTCGAACCCGGCCACCGGCCCGATCACGATGATGGCCGGCGGGCGGATCTGCTCCTCCCGGACGCGGGCGGCGACGGTCTTCAGGTCGGCGCGCAGCACCCGCTGGGTGCGCAGCGTGCCCTCCTGGATCACGGTGACCGGGGTCTGCGCGGGCCGGCCGCCCTCGAGCAGGGCGGCGGCGAACTGCTCGATCCGCTCGACCGCCATCAGCAGCACGAGCGTGCCGCGCAGGCGGGCGAGCGCACCCCAGTCGGTGAGCGAATCCGGGTGGTCGGGCGCCACGTGGCCGCTGACCACGACGAACTCGTGAGTGACGCCGCGGTGGGTGACGGGGATCCCGGCCGCGGACGGCACCGAGATGGCGCTGGTGATGCCGGGGACGACGGTCACGGGCACTCCGGCGGCGACGCACGCCTCGAGTTCCTCGTAGCCGCGGCCGAACACGTACGGGTCGCCGCCCTTGAGCCGGACGACGAACTTTCCGGCCTTGGCGCCGTCGATCAGCGCCTGGTTGATGGCCTCCTGCGCCATCGCCCGGCCGTAGGGGATCTTGGCGGCGTCGATCACCTCGACGTGCGGGCCGAGCTCGGCGAGCAGTTCCGGCGGGGCCAGCCGGTCGGCGACGACGACGTCGGCGCGACCCAGCAGGCGCCGCCCGCGGACCGTGATCAGGTCGGGATCGCCCGGGCCGCCACCGACCAGCGCGACCCCGGGGCGGGCGGGCTCGGCGTCGGCGACGACGGCACCGGACTGCAGGGCCTCGCGGATCGCGGTGCGCACGGCCGCGGAGCGGCGGTGGTCGCCGCCGGCCAGCACACCGACGGTCATCCCGTCGTAGTGGGCGGTGGCCGGGGTGACGGCCGTGCCGCGGCGGGCGTTGTCGGCCCGGACGCAGAAGATGCGGTGACGTTCGGCCTCGGCGACGATCGCGGCGTTGGTGTCCGGTTCGTCGGTGCAGGCGATGGCGTACCAGGCGCCGTCGAGATCCCCGTCACGGTAGTCGCGCAGTTCCAGGGTGACCTGCCCGGCGGTGGCCATGCCCTCGACCGCGGGTGTCGCCGCACGGGTGATCACGTGCACGTGGGCACCGGCGGCCACGAGCAGACCGAGCCGTCGCTGTGCGACGGTACCGCCCCCGACCACCACTACTCGCCGGCCCCGCAAATTGAGCCCGACCAGGTAGTTGGTCTCGTCATCGGCAGCACTGGACACCGGCACTTCCCATCTTTCGGCACTGTGCAACGCGCATCACGCTGCGGGGAACGCACAAACACTACGGGCCGGGCCGATCGCGGCGCCATCCGCCGTACGAACATCGTGAGGGACGCCGCAGGCCCGGCACGCACGGCGTCCGAAGGACTCAGCCGACGAGGAGGGACTCGCGGACCTGCCGGCGGAGCACCTTCCCGATCAGGGACCGCGGCAGGTCGTCCACCACCACCACACGCCGCGGGACCTTGTAGGCGGCCAGGCGCGAACGGCAGTGCTCCCGCGCCGCCTCGGGGTCGAAGTCGTCGCCCGAGACCAGCACCGCCGCCACCACCTCCTCGCTGCCGTCAGGGGTCGGCAGACCCACCACGGCGGCGTCGACTACTCCCGGGAACAGCCGCAGCGCCGCTTCGACCTCGGACGGCATGACGTTGAAGCCACCGGTGATGATCAGTTCCTTGATCCGGTCCACGACCGTGACGAATCCGTCGCGGTCGACCTGGACGATGTCACCGGTCCGGAACCAGCCGCCGTCGAGCAGCGCCTCCGCCGTCTGTTCGGGCTTGTTCCAGTATCCGGAGAACACCTGCGGTCCGCGGATCAGCAGCTCTCCCCGCTGCCCGGGTTCGACGTCGCGCTCAGGGTCGGCCGGATCGACCACCCGGATCTCGGTGCTCGGGAAGGGAACTCCGACCGCACCGGGCCGGCGGGCGAGTCCGATGGGATTGCCGACCGCGACCGGCGACGTCTCGGTCAGCCCGTACCCCTCGACCAGCACGCCCCCGGTGACCGCCTCCCACAGTTCCAGTGTCTCCGTCGGCAAGGGCATCGCCCCGGAAATCGACCAGCGCGCCGACGTCAGATCCACCGACCGCTCCCGGGCCGCGCGGGCGAGGCGCTCGTAGATCGGCGGCACCGCGGGCATGAACGTGGGTGGGTGCTTCTTCGCGGCGGCGAGCACCAGATCCACGTCGAACTTGGGGAACAGCACCAGACGGGCGCCGATGCTCATCGCGAAGGTCACACACAGGGTGAGCCCGTAGGCGTGGAACATCGGCAGCACCGCGTAGACGACCTCTGCGCCGTCGACCAGCCCCGGCACCCAGGCGCGGCCCTGCGCGGCGTTGGCGCCGAGGTTCGAGTGCGTGAGCATCGCGCCCTTCGGGGTGCCGGTGGTGCCGCTCGTGTACTGGACGACCGCCAGATCGCCGACGGAGGGGCGCGGATGCTCCGGGTCGAGGGGTCCGTCGGCCAGCAACCGCTGCCACGGAACCGTCCCCGGCGCCGGCCCCGTCAGCGCGTCCCGCAACGTGCGCGCTCTCGGGACCGGGAGGGTGAGCGCGAGCCGCTTGGACCACGGCATCGAACGAGTGATGTTCACCGCCACGATGTGCTCGACGGCCGTGTCCCCGGCGATCCGCTGCAGCAGCGGACAGACCTTGTCCCAGGCGATCGCCACCGTGGCGCCGTGGTCCGCGAACTGGTGGGCCATCTCCTCGCCGGTGTAGAGCGGATTGTGCTCGACCACCACGCCGCCGATCCGCAGGACCGCATAGAACGCGATCACGTGCTCCGGACAGTTCGGCAGGACGAGCGCCACCCGGTCGCCGGGGCGCACGCCGAGCCGTCACAGCCCCTCCGCGGCACGGTGCACCCGGTCGCCGAGTTGCGAATAGGTCAGTTCCGCGCCGAAGAACTCGAGCGCCGGACGTGGCCCGAACCGAGCGACCGACGCCTCCAGCATGTCGACCAGCGAGTGCTCGGGGGGTGCGATGTCCGACGGCACCCCCTCGGCGTAGCTGTCGAGCCAGATCCGTTCCATACCGGTGCCCACAGCCCCGCCCCTCTCAGCGACTGGGATCAGGGTATCCCGCCGGGGCGCGGGCGCCACGGCGTTCCGGCGGACGGCGCGGCCCGCGAGGGCCGGACCCGGCCGAGACCCTCGCAGGCCGCATCGGAGGACGGGCGGTCAGACCGTCGCCGGCTCCGCCGGGGCGGTGGCCTCCACCGCGGAGGCGACATCGAGCTGCAGGGACTTGGTGCCCCAGCGCCAGACCTTGTCGAACAGCGCGGTGTCGTCCGAGAGCTTGACCCCGAGGGACGGCACCATCTCCTTGAGGGTGTCCTGCCACGCCGTCCACCGGTCGGGGAAGCAGCGCTCGAGGACGTCGAGCATCGCCGGAACGGCGGTCGAGGCGCCGGGGGACGCGCCGAGCAGACCGGCGATCGTGCCGTCGCCGGCATTGACCACGGCGGTGCCGAACTCGAGCACTCCACCCGCACCCTTGCGGCGGATCACCTGCACCCGCTGACCGGCGGTGATGAGCTCCCAGTCCGCCATGCGGGCCCGCGGCACGAACTCGCCGAGGGTGCCGATGCGGTCGCGCGGCGACTGCATCAGCTCACCGATCAGGTACTTGGTCAGACCCATCTCGGTGAGGCCGACGCCGATCATCGACAGCAGGTTGTTGGGCTTGACCGAGCCGGGCAGGTCGGTGAGCTTGCCGTTCTTGAGGAACTTCGGGGACCAGCCGGCGTACGGGCCGAACAGCAGGCCCTGCTTGCCGCCGATCACGCGGGTGTCGAGGTGCGGGACCGACATCGGTGGCGCACCCACGGCCGCCTTGCCGTACACCTTCGCGCTGTGCATGGCGATCAGCTCCGGGTTGGTGCAGCGCAGGAACTGGCCGGAGACGGGGAAACCGCCGAAGCCCTTGGCCTCCGCGATACCCGACTTCTGCAGCAGGTGCAGCGCTCCGCCGCCGGCACCGACGAACACGAACCGGGCATGCACCTTGCGGGCCTGGCCGGTGCGGCGGTTGCGGACCTTGACGATCCAGCTGCCGTCGGACTGCTTGTCCAGGTCGGTCACGTCGTGGCCGAAGTGCACGGTGCCGCCCGACGCGGCGACGTTGTTGAGCAGCTGCTTGGTGAGGGCACCGAAGTCGACGTCGGTGCCGTCCTGGGTCCAGTTCAGCGCGATGGGCTCGGAGAAGTCACGGCCCTGCGCCATCAGCGGCAACCGCTCGGAGAAGTACTCGGGGCTCTCCGAGTACTCCATGCCGGCGAAGAGCGGGTGCCCGGCCAGCGCGTCGTAGCGGGCACGCAGGTACTTCACGTTGTCGGCGCCGTGGACGAAGCTGACGTGCGGAACGGGATTGATGAAGTTCTTGGGATCGGTGAGGATGCCGTTGTCCACCGCGAACGCCCAGAACTGGCGCGAGACCTGGAACTGCTCGTTGACGTTGATCGCCTTGGTGATGTCCACGCCACCGCCCGGCTTGGCGGGCGTGTAGTTCAGCTCGCACAGCGCCGAGTGACCGGTGCCTGCGTTGTTCCAGGGATCGCTGCTCTCCGCCGCGGCGGCGTCGAGCCGCTCGAAGGCGGTGATGGACCAGTCGGGCTGCAGCCGGCGCAGGATTGCGCCGAGCGTCGCGCTCATGATGCCCGCACCCACGAGCACTACATCGGTCTTGGCCTCTACCACGTTCTCTGACACTGGAGGATCGACTTCCTTGTCTGTTCGCACGCGCCGTTGCGTTCCGCACTGCTCCGCGTGAGTGTCCCGTGCACGTCCGTGCTCGTCGGCCGGGTCTCGCTGCACTCGCGGATCCCGGCGACGTCGCGGCCGCGCCGACTGCGACGAACAGGTTACCCGCGCGTTGTCCGGCGTTTGTCTTCACCCAATTGTGCCCCCACGACAGGTCCGCGTAGTGACCAATACAGTGTGATCGTGACTACTTGGATGCCCGATATCCTCGGCGACGGATACGAGCAGCTCACGCTGCCTCTCGGCCCCGATCCGGACGGCGAGGGCGAGGTCACCGCCACCCTCGTCCGCTATCAGCCGTCCGTCTACCCCGGCGGCGAGTCCGCCCCGGACCGTGCCGTGATCTACGTGCACGGATTCACCGACTACTTCTTCCAGCAGCACCTCGCCGAGCACTTCGCGGCCCAGGGGTACCGCTTCTTCGCCCTGGACCTGCGCAAGTGCGGCCGCTCCCGGCAACCGGAGCAGACGCCGCACTTCGTCACCGACCTGACCTACTACGACGCCGAGCTCGAGGAGGCGCTGCGGGTCGTCCGGAGCGAGGTCGGCGGCGGCATCCTCCTCGTGGCGCATTCCACCGGCGGGCTGGTCCTGCCGCTGTGGCTCGACCGGCTGAACCGCCGGCCCGGCGGCACAGGCGGCGCCGGGATCCAGGGCCTGATCCTCAACAGCCCGTGGTTCGACCTGCAGGGGCCCTCGATCCTGCGCAGCCTCGGCACCGTCGCCGTCGACACCGTCGGCCGGGTCCGCAGCCGAGCCGTCATCCCGGGGCAGAGCCTGGACACCTACGGGATGAGCCTGCACAGGAACGCCAACGGCCAGTGGGAGTACGACCTGGACTGGAAGCCGCTGGCCGGGTTCCCCGTCACGTTCGGCTGGCTCCGCGCGGTCCGTCGCGGCCACGCGCGGCTGCACCGCGGCCTCGACGTCGGGGTCCCGTCGCTGATCCTGCGGTCGAAGGACACGCGCTGGGCCCCGGCGTACGACCCCGCGGTGGACACCGCCGACGCGGTCCTCGACGTCAAGCAGATCGCCCGCTGGGCCGGGTGCCTGGGCGACCGCACGACGATCGTCCCGATCACCGGTGCCCGCCACGATGTGTTCCTCTCCACACCGGAGGTCCTCGAGGTGGCATTCCGGGAATTGGATCTGTGGCTGGACTGGTTGGACGGTCACAGCAGAACCCTGTGACCGTCCGCGCGAACCTGACTACGGGAGAACAGTGAGCCACTACGACCTGGCCATCATCGGCACCGGATCCGGAAACTCGATCGTCGACGAGCGATACGACGGCAAGAAGGTGGCCATCCTCGAGCAGGGCACCTTCGGCGGCACCTGCCTCAACGTCGGCTGCATCCCCACCAAGATGTACGTCTACGCGGCGGAGGTCGCGCAGACCGTGCGCAAGGCCGCGAAGTACGGGGTGGACGCGACGGTCGACGGGGTCCGGTGGAACGACATCGTCGACCGCGTGTTCGGCCGGATCGACCCGATCGCGGCAGGCGGAGAGCGCTACCGCACGGAGGACTGCGCGAACGTCACCGTCCACCGCGGGCACGCCCGGTTCGTCGGCGAGCGCGCCCTCGACACCGGCACCGGGGAGATCATCACCGCCGACCAGGTCGTCGTCGCGGCGGGCGCGCGGCCCGTGATCCCGCAGGAGGTACTCGACGGCGGGGTGCGTTACTACACCAACGACGACATCATGCGGCTGCCGAAGCTGCCCGAGTCGCTCGTGATCCTCGGCTCCGGGTTCATCGCGATGGAGTTCGCCCACGTCTTCTCCGCCCTCGGCACCCGGGTGTCGGTGCTGGCCCGCACCGGTCAGCTGCTGCGGCACCTCGACCACGACCTCGCCGAGCACTTCACCGGTCTGGCCACCGACCGGTGGGACGTGCACCTGTCCAACCCCGCGACCGCCTTCCGCGCCGTCGGCGACGGCGTCGAGGTGGACCTGGCCGACGGCACCACCGTCAGCGGCGACGCGCTGCTCGTCGCGGTGGGACGCACGCCCAACGGGGACGCACTGGACGCCGCCGCCGGCGGGCTCGCGCTGCACGAGGACGGCCGGATCGTCGTGGACGAGTTCCAGCGGACCACCGCGCGCGGGGTCTTCGCGCTCGGTGACGTCTCGTCGTCGCACCAGCTCAAGCACGTCGCGAACCACGAGGGCCGGGTCGTGCAGCACAACCTGCTCCACGACGCGTGGGGCGGGGACACCTCCGCGCTGCGCCGCTCGGACCACCGTTTCGTGCCGTCCGCGGTGTTCACCGACCCGCAGATCGCGACGGTCGGGCTGACCGAGGAGCAGGCCCGCGCCCAGGGCTACGACGTCGCGGTGAAGATCCAGTACTACGGCGACGTCGCCTACGGCTGGGCGATGGAGGACACCGAGGGCTTCTGCAAGGTGATCGCCGACCGCGCCACGGGCAAGCTGCTCGGCGCGCACATCCTGGGCGCCCAGGCGTCGTCGGTGATCCAGCCGCTGATCCAGGCGATGAGCTTCGGTCTCACCGCGCGAGAGACGGCCACCGGCCAGTACTGGATCCACCCGGCCCTGCCGGAACTGGTCGAGAACGCGCTGCTGGGTCTGTAGGCCGCGTGCGTCCTTCGGGCGGTTCCGGCCTCCCGAAGGACACACCGGCGGCGAAGCCGCCCGCTGCTACCAGCTGCCGGTGCGCAGGGCGATCGCGCTGGCCAGCTCCGCCGGCGCCTCGGCCGGGATGTTGCCCACCCCGCTCAGCTCGACGACGCGGAACTCCGACAGGACGTACCGCATCGAGGCGTCGGCCTCCGCGCGCCGCGCAGCGCTGCCCACGAGCACGGTGGTGGGCACCTCGGCGGGGGCGGCGTTCGCGTCCCGCACGACGCCCTCGGCGTCCGGCACCGCCGGATGGCCCCGGTCGGCGACGACGAGGCTGGCGAACCGGCCGAACCGGCCCGACGCGACGGCCCACGCCAGCTCCGCCCCGGCGCCGCTGCCGACGAGGTGCACCCACGGCAGCTTCAGGGCGTCGAGCAGGGCGTGCACGCCCGCGACGTCGAGACCCTCGATGGTCTCGGGCACGAACGTGCGTAGATCCGAATGGTGCAGCCGCTCGCACACCGCGTCGTAGACGTCGGCGGATTCCCCGGCGCCGGGCAGCAACAGCACCGCGTGCCGGCTCTCGGGGCCGTCGATGCGAACGGTGAAGGTGCCGGCCGGGATCGCCACGTCAGTCGGTTCCATGCCGAAGCACGGTACGCGACACGGCGCCGCCGCCGGCACCCGGCCGAGTCACGGCAGCGTGAGGATTTCCGCCCCCGTGTCGGTGACCACGATGGTGTGCTCGAACTGGGCGGTCCACTTGCGGTCCTTGGTGACCACGGTCCAGCCGTCGTCCCAGATCTCGTAGTCCACCGTGCCGAGGTTGATCATCGGCTCGATCGTGAACACCATTCCCGGTTCGAGCACGGTGTCGACGGACGGCTGGTCGTAGTGCAGGATCACCAGCCCGTTGTGGAACGTCTCGCCGATGCCGTGACCGGTGAAGTCGCGCACCACCCCGTACCCGAACCGGTTCGCGTAGGCCTCGATGACCCGGCCGACGACGTTGAGCGCCCGGCCCGGCTTGACGGCCTTGATCGCCCGCATCGTCGCCTCACGGGTCCGCTCGACCAGCAGGCGGTGCTCCTCGGAGACGTTCCCCGCCAGGAACGTGGCGTTGGTGTCGCCGTGCACTCCCCCGATGTAGGCGGTGACGTCGATGTTGACGATGTCCCCGTCCTCGATCACCGTCGAATCCGGAATGCCGTGGCAGATCACCTCGTTCAGCGACGTGCAGCACGACTTGGCGAAGCCCTTGTAGCCCAGCGTGGACGGGTACGCGCCGTGGTCGCACATGTACTCGTGGGCGATGCGGTCCAGCTCGTCGGTGGTCACGCCCGGCGAGACGGCCTTGCCCGCCTCGGCCAGTGCCTGCGCGGCGATGCGGCCGGCGACCCGCATCTTCTCGATGGTCTCCGGGGTCTGCACCCACGGCTCGTGACCTTCCTTCGCCGTCGGCTTCCACGCGTACTCCGGTCGCTCGATCCCGTTGGGGACGGCACGGACAGGCGAGACGGTTCCGGGGACGAGTGCGGTGCGAACAGGCATGCCCACCAGAATAGGCCCCGCGCAGCGGGGGGCGACGCGGCCCGGCGGCCGCACCGCCCCCCACCCGGGGGCTCAGCCCTGGCGCAGGATGTAGCGCTGGATCTTGCCGCTGGGCGTCTTCGGCAGCTGGGGCACGAAGTGCACGGTCCGCGGGTAGGCGTGCGCCGCGAACTTGCGCTTGACCAGCTGCTGCAGCTCCGCCTCGAGCTCGTCGGTGCCGTCGACACCGTCGCGCAGCACCACGAACGCCTCGAGCACCTCACCGCGCAGCTGATCGGGCATGCCGACGACGGCGGCCTCGACGACGTGCTCGTGCATCACCAGCACGCTCTCGACGTCGAACGGGCCGATCCGGTAGCCCGCCATGATGATCACGTCGTCGTCGCGGGCCGAGAAGTAGAAGAAGCCGTCCTCGTCGACCTGCCCGGCGTCGCCGGTGAGGTACCAGCGGCCGTCCTCCGTGAACCGCTGCGCGGTCTTCTCCGGGGCGTCCACGTAACCCGTGAACCACAGCAGGGGGCTGGCGTGGGTGTCGATCGCCACGCGCCCGGGCACGCCGGGGGCGGCGATCTCGTCGGAGTCGTCGGACAGCACGGCGCAGGACCAACCGGGCAGCGGCTTGCCCATCGACCCGGGCCGCACCTCCTCGCGCAGCCCGTCGGCCCACGCGTTGACGACGAACATGCCGTGCTCGGTCTGCCCGTAGTGGTCGCGCACCACCGCGCCGAGGGTCTGCTCCGACCACGCCACGACGTCGGGCGTGAGCGGCTCGCCGGCCGAGGACGCGCGGCGCAGCGAGATCGACTCCGGCACGGGCGCCGAGTCCGCTCGCAGGCTGCGGTAGACGGTGGGCGCGGCCGCGAAGTTGGTGACCCCGAACTTCTCCATCACCTGCCAGGTGAGGGAGGCGGAGAACCCGGCATGCAGCAGCAGGCTGCGCACCCCGGCGGCCAGCGGCGCGAGCAGCGCGTAGTACAGCCCGTAGGCCCAGCCGGGATCGGCGGCGTTCCAGAACACGTCGTCCTCACGCACGTCGAGGCCGAAGTCCAGGTAGGCGTGGAACGACGCGAGCGCCCGTACCGGCACGGGCACGCCCTTCGGAGTGCCGGTGGTGCCGGAGGTGAACAGCTGCACGAGTCCGCCGTGCCCGCCGACGGCGACCGCGGCACCGCGCGGATCGTCCGCGTCGTGCGAGGCCACCAGGTCGGCGAAGCTCACTCCGATGCCGGCGGCACCGCCCTCGGTGTGACCTGCGACGACGATCTGCCAGGGCGCGTCGGCGGGGATGTCCTCGCCGGGCGCGAGCTTGCCCACCTGGTCGGCGTCCGAGACCACCACCTTCGCGCCGCTTGCCTGCAGCCGGAAACCGATCGCCGGGGGTGCGAACGCGGTGAACAGCGGCACGTGCACGGCACCGCGGCGCCAGATGCCGAGCAGCGCCACGACCAGGTCCGCGGACTTGCCCATCAGGGTGGCGACGTGGTCGCCCGGCTCGACGCCGAGGTCGGCCAGGGCCGCGGCGAAGCGGGAGGACTGCTCGCGCAGGTAACCGAAGGTCAGATCGGTCGCGCTCAGGTCCGCCTCGACCACCGTGAACGCGACGGCGTCCGCGGGATGCCCGTCGCACAGCAGCTGTGCGGCACACGCGTCGGCGGTGTCGTAGCGGTCCAGCAGTTCCCGCACTCGTGCCTCCTGCTCGGAATACGCACGCGCGGTGGTCTCGGTGGTCATCGAATCCGTCCTCTCGTGAAGCGCCCCGGGGTGAACGTCCCGAGGATCGATTCCTTTATGATCCAAGTCACAAGTACGTCCCGATACCCCCGGAAAGGGGTGACCGATGGCGCCGGCCGGCACCTCGCCTCTCCTTCGTCCCCGTGACAGCGACGCACTGCGCGGCGAGCTCCGCCGCACCGCGGCGGAGGCACTGATTCCCGTCGTGTTCGCCGGGGAGGTCCGCGACGGGAACCTGCACCTGACCGAGTTCTTCGGCACCCGCACGAACGGCCTCGAGGGGGTCGTGGTGCCGCCGCGGGCGGGCCTGGGTGGCCTCGTGGTGGACCGGGCCCGGCCGGCGACGGTGCCCGACTACGGCCGGTCGTCGTCGATCACCCACCACTTCGACCGGCCCGTGCTCAGCGAGGGGCTGCGGTCGATCCTCGCGGTGCCGGTGATGGTGGGAGGGGCGGCCCGCGCCGTCCTCTACGGCGCGATCCGTGAGTGCTCACCGCTCGGCGATCGCGCGGTGGGGGCGTTCGTGCAGGCGGCGCGCCGGCTCAGCAGCGAGATCGCCATCCGGGACGAGGTGGACCGGCGGCTGGCGCTGCTCGGCTCCCTCGATCGGCCGTCCGAGAACCCGGTCGCGGCGGCCCAGATCCGGGACGTGCACGCGGAACTGCGCGGCCTCGCCCAGTCCGTGGACGACGCCGGCCTGCAGCGCAAGCTGCGGGCGCTGTCGGACCGGCTGGCCGGGGCGCTCGGCGGCCCGGCCCCGCAACCGACCGACGTGGTGCTCTCGCCGCGCGAGACCGACGTGCTCGCGCACGTGGCACTGGGATGCACCAATGCCGAGATCGCCGACCGGCTGTCGGTCGGCCCGGAGACGGTCAAGAGCTACCTGCGCAGCGCAATGGGCAAGCTCGACGCCCACACCCGGCACGAGGCGGTGGTGTCCGCGCGGCGCCTGGGTCTGCTGCCCTGAGCGACCCGGCCGGTGGCTCGTCCGGGTGCCGGCCGGCAACCCCCGCCCGGGCCGGTCAGTACCCTTCCGGGAGGGCCGCGAACATGTCGCGGGTGACGGCGACGGCGTTGTCGGAGCTGCCGCCGCGCACGACGAGCGTGGCGAAGGCCAGGTCGCCGCGGTAGCCGACGAACCACGCGTGGGAGCCACCCTCGACCTCGGCCTCACCCGTCTTGCCGTACACCTCGCCCTGGTCGCGGATGCGGTCGGCGGTGCCGCTGGTGATCACCAGCCGCATCATGCCGCGCAGGCCGTCGATCATCTCCGGGGTGACGGGCGGCCGGTCGCCGGTGACGGCTGTCTCGCGTCCCTGCAACAGGTAGGGCACGGGTGCGCTGCCGTGCGCGACGGTCGCGGCGGCCAGGGCCATCCCGAACGGGCTGACGACGACCTTGCCCTGACCGAAGCCGTCCTCGGCGCGCTGGACCAGGTCCTCGGCCGGCGGCACCGACCCGGAGAACGTGGGCATGCCCACCACCTCGTACTCGGGTCCGATGCCGAACTGCGCGGCCGCGACGGTGAGGGCGTCGGGCGCCATCTCGGAGGCGAGTTTGGCGAACGAGGTGTTGCACGAGCGCGCGAACGCCGTCGCCATCGGCACGGTGCCGACCGAGAATTCGTTGTAGTTGGGGACGCTGCGCTCGCCGATCGTGATCCGTCCCGGGCAGGCCACCATGGTGCCGGGCGTGGCGAGACCGCTGGAGATGGCGGCGCCCGAGGTGATGATCTTGAAGGTGGAGCCGGGAGGGTACTGCCCCGCCAGCGCGACCGGTCCGTCGCGGTCGGCCGCCTTGTTCTGGGCGACGGCGAGGACCGCGCCGGTGGACGCCTCGATCACCACCATCATCGCCTGTTCCGCGCGGGCGTCGACGGCGGCCTGCGCCGCCACCTGGATGGGACGGTCCAGGCTGATGGAGAACGACGGCGCCGGCTCGGGCGGGGTCTCGGTGAGCACACCGGTGTCGACGCCGTTCTGGTTGACGGCGACCACGCTCCACCCGGCCTTGCCGTCCACCTCGTCGATCACGGTCTTCTTGATCTGGCCGACCAGATCGGGGGCGAAGCTGCGGTCGGTGGAGACGAGGTCGGCCTGCTCGGTGATCGTGACGCCGGGAATCGCCGCGAGGGTGCCGGCGACGCGTTCGTAGTCCTCCTCACGCAGCCGCACCACCGAGTGGGCGCCCTCGGCGGCGGTGGCGGTCTCGGCGATCGACTGCGCGGTCAGCGACGGGTCGAACTGTGTCAGCGCCGCCGACAACGCCCGCGCCGCACCCCGGACGTCGCCGGCCGCCGTGGCGTCGAAACCGACACCGTAGACGATGCCCGGAACGAGCACATCCGAGCCGGAATGCTCGTTGACGCGCGCGCGGGGGGCGGGATTGGTCCGCAGCTGCATCCGCTGCCGATCGCCGAGTTGGGGATGCAGGTTCGACCGGGTCCAGCGGACCACCCAGTCGTTCCCGCTGCGGCCCATGTTCATCTCGCCGGAGTACCGCCACACGCGCTCACCGGGCAGGCCCCATTCGTAAACGTAGGTGACCGTCGCAGTGTCCCCGTCGATCCGCACGCCGTCGGTGTCCACCGCCAGCGTCTCCGCCTGTAGTCCGTTCCACGTCTCCGCCAGCGCCTCCTCGGCCGGCTCGGGACGGTCGGTCAGGGCGGCGGCCGCGGCGAAGTCCCGGTCGGCGAAGTCGGTGAGGAACTCCTGTGCGGCGGGCTCGGGTCCGGCCGGCTTCGGGGTACACGCGACGACACCGCCGGCCAGCGCGACGGCGGCCACCAGGACCGCCCCGCGCCGCAGCAGTCGACGCGGTGCCGGGACGAGCGGGGCCGAGACGCGGGCGGATCGAGTTCTCATCGCCGTCATCGTAGGACCGGCGGCCACGCGGATCGGGGAGGCGACACGGGCCGGGCGGAGCGGCCCCTCAGTCCAGCAGCACCGTGCAGAACGTCGCGACCTGACGGAAACCGATGCGGGCGTAGGCCGCGCGGGCCCGGTGGTTGAAGCTGTTGACGTACAGGCTCGGCAGCCGGCCGCCGGCGGTGACGGCGGCGGCGACAGCCGCGGTGCCGGTCGAGCCGAGGCCGGCGTCGCGCCTGCCGGGATCCACCCACACGCCCTGGATCTGCCCCACCGACGAGGACTGGGAGCCGATCTCGGCCTTGAACACGACCCGGCCGTGCTCGAAGCGGGCCCACGCCCGTCCGGTGGCGATCAGGCTCTGCACCCGGCGGCGGTAGCCCGAGCCCCCGTCGCCCGCGCACGGATCGACGCCGACCTCCTCACGGAACATCGCGATCGCGGCCGGCATGTAGGCGTCGATCTCCTCCGGCCGCACGCGGCGCACCAGCGGGTCGGGGACGACGCACGGTTCCCGGTCGAGTACCAGCAGCGGCTGCTCGGCCCGCACCTCGCGCGCGGGACCCCATTCCGGCTGGAGGACCTCCCACATCGGCAACGCGAGTTCGGCCCGGCCGACGAGCGACGAGCACAGGCGGGGGCCGCGGGCGGCGCGGTCCGCGAAGGCGTGCAGATCGTCGCGGTCGCCGAGCAGCGGAACGAGGTTCGCCCCCGAGAAGCACAACGAGTCGTCGGGTCCGCCCCGGCTCCACATGTCGCCGCCGACGGCGCGGGAATCGAGGCCGTACTCCTCGATCCGGCCGGCCACCATGCACGCCGCCACCGGATCGTGGGCCAGCACCCGCAACACGTGTGCGGTGTCACGGCCACCGAGAGACCGGACTCCCAGAAGCTTGAGCACGTCCCACCACCTGTCGACTGCGGATACGCAATCAGACTGCCAGAAGCCGGGGCCGCGCGGGAGTCCTGCGCCCGCCGAACCGGTTCAGCCGACGGAGACCACCGGGTTTCCGGTGCCGGCGTCACCCTCCATCTCCTCGGCGATGCGCATGGCCTCCTCGATCAGCGTCTCGACGATCTGGGCCTCGGGGACGGTCTTGACGACCTTGCCCTTGACGAAGATCTGGCCCTTGCCGTTGCCGGAGGCGACACCGAGGTCGGCCTCGCGGGCCTCACCGGGGCCGTTGACGACGCACCCCATGACCGCGACCCGCAGGGGCACCTCCATGCCCTCGAGGCCGGCGGTGACCTCGTTGGCCAGGGTGTACACGTCGACCTGCGCCCGGCCGCACGACGGGCACGAGACGATCTCGAGCTTGCGGGGCCGCAGGTTCAGCGACTGCAGGATCTGGGTGCCGACCTTGATCTCCTCGGCCGGCGGCGCCGACAGCGACACCCGGATGGTGTCGCCGATGCCCTCGCTCAGCAGCGCACCGAACGCGACGGCCGACTTGATCGTGCCCTGGAAGGCGGGCCCGGCCTCGGTCACGCCCAGGTGCAGCGGGTAGTCGCACTGCGCGGCGAGCTGGCGGTAGGCCTCGACCATCACGACCGGGTCGTTGTGCTTGACCGAGATCTTGATGTCGCCGAAGCCGTGCTCCTCGAACAGGCTCGCCTCCCACAGCGCGGACTCGACGAGCGCTTCCGGCGTGGCCTTGCCGTACTTGCTCAGGATGCGCGGATCCAGCGAGCCGGCATTGACGCCGATACGGATCGGGATGCCTGCCTCGCCGGCCGCCTTGGCGACCTCCTTGACGCGGCCGTCGAACTCCTTGATGTTGCCGGGGTTGACGCGCACGGCGGCGCACCCGGCATCGATGGCGGCGAAGATGTAGCGCGGCTGGAAGTGGATGTCCGCGATGACCGGGATCTGGCTCTTCTTCGCGATCGCGGCGAGCGCGTCGGCGTCCTCCTGCCGCGGGCACGCGACGCGGACGATGTCGCAGCCGGACGCGGTGAGCTCGGCGATCTGCTGCAACGTCGCGTTGATGTCGTGCGTCTTGGTGGTGCACATCGACTGCACCGACACCGGGTGGTCGCTGCCCACGCCGACGTCGCCGACCATCAGCTGACGGGTCTTGCGCCGGGGCGCGAGGACGGCGGGGACTTCGGGCATGCCCAAACCGACGGGGCTGGTCACGTTTCGCCTTCTTTCGTAGCTACGCGGCAATTCTAGCGATGCGGGTCAGAACAGCTGGATGGGGTTGACGATGTCCGCGGTGAGTGTCAACAGCATGAACGCGCCGCCGATGAGGACGAACACGTAGGTGACGGGCAGCAGCTTCGTGTAGTCGACCGGACCCCCGACCGGCAGCCCGCGCAGCCCCCGGATCCAGTTGCGGACCTTCTCGTACGCGACCACGGCGATGTGGCCGCCGTCCAGCGGCAGCAGCGGGAGCAGGTTGAACATGCCCAGGAAGAAGTTGAGCTGCGCGAGCAGCAGGACGAACATCTGCCAGATGCCCCGCTCGGCGACCTGCCCGCCGATGACGGACGCGCCGACGACGCTGATCGGGGTGTCGGGATCGCGTTCGCCGCCCGTCACCGACTCCCACAGCGCCCCCACCTTGCTCGGCAGGTCGGCGAGGGCCTGCGCGGTCAGGACGAACATGTCACCGGTGAACCGCAGCGTGCCACCCACCGCGGTGAACGCGGTGTACTCGGTGACGGACGGCGGTGCAGCGACGCCGATTGCGCTGACGGTCTCCGAGGTGATCTCGCCCGTCTCGGGATCCTGCACCCACCGCTGGGCGGACTCGACCGGCACCGGGATCGTCAGCGTGCGGTCGTCGCGTTCGACGACGAAATCCACCGTCCCGGTCGCGGCGCGGGTGGCCTCGACCAGGTCCCCGAACGTCGCTACCTCGGTGCCGCCGACGGAGACCACGACGTCCCCGACCTCGAGGCCCGCGGCCGCGGCGGGACCCGGCCCGCTGCACGGCGCCAGCTCGTAGCCCCCGGCCTCACCGGCCTGAGTCGGTGCGACGCACGAGAGCTCCCCGATCTCCGCCGGGGTCTCCCCCAGACGGGGCAGACCCCACGCCACGGCGAGCCCGAAGATCAGCACCATGCCGAGGACGAAGTTCATCGCGATGCCGCCGGACATCACCACGACGCGCTTCCACGCCTTCTGCTTGTACATGGCGCGCTCGTGCTCGTCGGGGGCCAGTTCGTCGAGCGCCGTCATGCCCGCGATGTCGCAGAAGCCGCCCGCAGGGATCGCCTTGAGGCCGTACTCGGTCTCGCCGCGACGGAACGAGTACAGCCGCGGCCCGAACCCGATGTAATAGCGCCGCACCTTCATCCCGAGGCGCTGCGCGGTCCACATGTGCCCGGCCTCGTGCAGGGCGATGGATACGGCGATGCCGAGGGCGAACAGCACGACGCCCAGAACGAACATCATCGGTGGCCGGTCCTCCTACTTCACGAGCGCGCGGGCTCGGTCCCGAGCCCAGCCGTCGGCGGCGAGCACATCTTCCACGGTAGCGGGTGCCGCGGACCAGTCGTCGGCGTCGGACAGGACCGCCGCCACCGTGCGCACGATCCCCGGGAACGGCAGGGCGCCGGCGAGGAAGGCCTCCGCGGCCACCTCGTTGGCGGCGTTGTACACCGCGGTCAGGCATCCGCCGCCCACCCCGGCGGCCCGCGCCAGTTCGATCGCGGGGAACACCTCGTGCGCCACCGGTTCGAACTCCCAGGTCGAGGCGGTCGCGAAGTCGAGGGCCGGCGCCGCGTCCGCGATCCGGTGCGGCCAGCCCAGCGCGAGTGCGATGGGCAGCTTCATCGACGGCGGTGACGCCTGGGCCAGGGTGGAGCCGTCGGTGAAGGTGACCATCGAGTGCACGATCGACTGCGGGTGCACGGTGACGTCGATCCGGTCGTAACCGATGCCGAACAGCAGGTGCGTCTCGATCAGCTCCAGGCCCTTGTTCACCAGCGTCGCCGAGTTCAGGGTGTTCATCGGGCCCATCGACCAGGTGGGATGGGCGCCGGCCTGCTCGGGGGTGACCGACTCGAGCCGCTCGGCCGGCCAACCGCGGAACGGCCCGCCCGAGGCCGTGAGCACGAGCCGGGCCACCTCGTCGGGGCTGCCGCCGCGCAGGCACTGGGCCAGCGCCGAGTGCTCCGAGTCGACGGGCACGATCTGGCCCGGGGCCGCGGCCGCGGTGACCAGCGCGCCGCCGGCGACGAGCGATTCCTTGTTGGCCAGCGCCAGGCGCGCGCCCGTCGCCAGTGCGGCCAGCGTCGGCTCCAGGCCGAGGGACCCGACGAGGGCGTTGAGCACCACGTCGGCCTCGACGTCGCGCACCAGCCGCGTGACCGCGTCGGGCCCGCTGCGCACCTGCAGACCCGGGACGTCGAGCCGCGCGGCGGCCTGCGCGTTCGCGACGGCCACCTCGGCGACACCGGTGACGCGGATCTGCGCGGCGAGCAGATCGATGTTGCCGCCACCGGCGGCGAGACCGACCACCTCGAACCGGTCGGGGTTGGCGGCGATCACCTCGAGGGCCTGGGTGCCGATGGAGCCGGTGCTGCCGAGCAGCAGGACACGGGTGCGGGAGCTGGGTTGCGAGTCGACCACGCCGACATTGTCCCCGACCGTCCTGAGGGGATGCTGAATCACCCGTCCGGCGCGCGCGAGAGCGCCCCCACTTCGTACGACGGACGGTCGTATGTCACGATTGGCCCAACAGCGAAGATCTTTGCGAGCAGGAGGACAAGCGGTGGCCGGTACCGAGTTGAAGACCACTGGCGTCGACACGGCCGAGGTGCCGTCGGCGGAGTGGGGTTGGAGTGGCGAAGCCCCCCGCCTGTTCCGCGTCATGGGCTGGCTCGTCGCACTGTTCCTGCTGGCGATGATCATCGGCAACCACAACGGCAACGTCGAGAACTGGTTCCTGATCGGCTTCGCCGCGGCGCTGGTCGCCATCCTGGTGCGCGACATCGTCCAGCGGCGGCGCCGGCGGTAGCCGCACCCCCGCAGCAGCGTCGAAGGGCCCGCCCGGTTCGTCCGGACGGGCCCTTCGCGTCCCGGGGGGTGGCGCTCAGTTCTCGGCGGCGAGCTGACCGCACGCGGCCGCGATCTCCTGCCCCCGGGTGTCCCGCACGGTGCACGAGACCCCCTGCGCCTGGACGCGACGGACGAATTCGCGCTCGACCGGCTTCGGGCTGGCGTCCCATTCGCTGCCCGGCGTCGGATTGAGCGGGATCAGGTTCACGTGCACCAGCGGGCCGAGCGCCTTGTGCAGCTTCTTGCCCAGCATGTCCGCCCGCCACGGCTGGTCGTTGACGTCGCGGATCAGGGCGTACTCGACGGAGACGCGGCGACCGGTCCGGTCGGCGTAGTAGCGCGCGGCGTCGAGCACCTCGGCGACGGGCCAGCGGTTGTTGACCGGCACCAGCGTGTCGCGCAGTTCGTCGTCCGGGGTGTGCAGCGACACGGCGAGCGTCACGCTCAGACCCTCGTCGGCCAGCCGGCGGATGGCCGGAGCGAGGCCGACGGTGGAGACGGTGACCGACCGCTGCGACAGGCCCAGTCCCTCCGGGGGCGGCGCGGTGATGCGCCGCACGGCGGCCACCACACGCTTGTAGTTCGCCAGCGGCTCCCCCATGCCCATGAACACCACGTTGGACAGCCGGCCCGGTCCCCCGGCGACGTCACCGTCGCGCAGGGCCGCGGCGGCGGCGCGCACCTGGTCGACGATCTCGGCGGTCGACAGGTTCCGGTTCAAACCGCCCTGGCCCGTCGCGCAGAACGGGCAGGCCATACCGCAGCCGGCCTGGCTCGAGATGCACAGCGTGGCACGGTCGGGGTAGCGCATGAGCACGCTCTCCAGGAGGGTGCCGTCCCCGGCGCGCCACAGCGTCTTGCGGGTCTCGCCGCCGTCGCAGGCCACGTGCTTGACCGGGGTCAGCAACGCGGGAAAGAACGCGGCCCCGACCTGCTCGCGCACCTTCGCCGGCAGATCCGTCATCTTCTCCGGATCGGCTTCGAGGCGCCCGTAGTAGTGCCGGGCCAACTGATCGGCGCGGAAGGCCGGCAGGCCGAGTTCGCGCACGGCCTCGCGGCGCTGCTCGGCATCGAGATCGGCGAGGTGGCGCGGCGGCATGCCGCGTTTGGGCGCGTCGAAAACCAGGGGAAGAGAGGAGGGCATAATGAACCATTATCCATCAGGGCGGCAACGCCGGTTTTCCTCGCCGAATGCGGTGTGCACCGGCGGCCGGAGCGAGATGATCGAGCCATGACCGAACGCCCTGCGGATCTCCCCGAACCGCCACCGGACCTTCCGGTCCGGGGCCAGCTCGAGCCTCAGGGGGCGACGAAGGCCACGCCCGAGTCCAACGTCCGCCCGGCACCGGAGATTCCCCTCGACCGCAGCCGGGCGGCCTCCACGTGGACCGGCCTGGTCATCGGTGTTCTGGTGCTGATCCTCCTGCTCGTGTTCATCCTGCAGAACCTCGACCCGGTCACCATGGAAATGTTCGTGTGGGAGTTCACCCTGCCGCTCGGGGTGAGCCTGCTCCTGTCGGCCATCGCCGGGGCCCTCGTCATGGCACTGGCGGGCGGTGTGCGGATCCTGCAGATCAAACGCGCCGCGAAGCGGCGGTAACACCGCGCCGCCCGGCGGCGGGTGACGAACACAACGCACCCAATTTCCCCAAGGCGGCGACAACAGGGCACCCTGGAGACAAGACCTTCACCCGAGGAGCCTGACGTGACCGCCCACCTGGATGCCCCCGCCTCCGCCACCGTCGCACCCGAGCTCGCCCGATCCTGGCTGCTCGTTCCGGGCAACGCCCCGGAGCGGTTCGCCGCGGCCGCCGCGTCCCCCGCCGACGCCGTGATCCTCGACCTCGAGGACGCCGTACCGGCGGCCGGTAAGGCCGCCGCGCGCGATGACGTCGTCGAATGGTTGCGCGGTGGTGGCCGTGCCTGGGTGCGGATCAACGACGCCACCACTGTGCACTGGGCCGACGATCTCGCCGCGCTCGCCGGGGTGCCCGGCCTGCAGGGCGTGATGCTCGCCAAGACCGAGAGCGGCCAGCAGGTCGACGCCACGGCCGCTCAGCTGCCGGCCGGCACCCGCATCCTCGTGCTCATCGAATCGGCGGTGGGCCTCGAGGCCACACCCGAGATCGCCCGCGCCGACGGTACGTTCCGGCTGGCGTTCGGCAGCGGCGACTTCCGCCGCGACACCGGGATGGACGACTCCCCCCTCGCCATGGCCTACCCGCGTTCCCGCCTGGTGGTGTCGAGCCGGGCGGCCCGCCTGCCCGGTCCCGTCGACGGGCCGTCGCTGACCGACGACCCCGAGGTCCTCGAGCGGGAGGCGAAGCTGACCGCGTCGATGGGAATGACCGGGAAGCTGTGCATGACTCCGGCCCGGGCACCGTTCGTCAACGCCGCCCTCAGCCCCAGCTCCGACGAGGTCGGCTGGGCACACGAGGTGATCGACACGCTCGGCGAGGACGGCCGCGGGGTGCGCGACGGCAGCGACCTGCCCCGCCTGGCCAAGGCGAAGAGGATCAGCGAACTGGCGCGGGTGTTCCGCATCCGCGGCACCCACCACCACCGCTAGGTCCGCGGCACGCGCCGCACGCTCAGGGGATCTCCAGGCCCCGGGGCTTGCGGCGCACATGCAGCCGGTAGCGCACCGTGAGGGTGGTGCCCGGGGTGCCGTGCACCGCTCGCTCGGCGACGCGCGGGCCGAACTCGATGCCGAGTACGCGCTCGAGGGTCGCACGGTCCGGGAAGCGCCATTCGGTGTCGACCCGGCGCAGGTCGAAGCCCTGGGCGGCGAAGAACGCCTCCACCACCGCCGGGTCGTAGTGCGGCAGGTCCGCGCGCATCCATTCGCCGTACGGATGGGCGGTCGCGTCGAGATCGACGATCGCGAGCGCGCCGCCGGGCCGCAGCACGCGCATGGCCTCGGCGATGCCCGCCCCGCACCCGGGCCCGAAGAAGTAGGCGGTGCGCGCGTGCACGACGTCGACGGTGCCGTCCGGAAGCGGCAACTGCTCGGCCGAACCGGCCTCCACCCGGACGCCCGGCTGGTCCCGCACACGTCGGCGGGCCAGCTCCACCAGCGGCGGGTGCGGTTCGATGCCGGTCACGGTGCGCGCGGTGGCCGCGAACATCGGCAGGTGGAAGCCGGTGCCGCAGCCCACGTCGAGGACGTCGCGACCGGCCCAGTCGCACGCCTCGCGCAGCGCCGCGTACACCACGCCGTGGACGTCCTGGGCGCGGTTCTCTTCCTCGTAGACCTCCGGCCAGTGCCAGATGTTGGGGCTGGGGACCACCCCGTGCGCGTCGGACCGCTGTCTCCTCGCCACCGGCCTAGACGAAGGCGCCGAGGACGAGCCAGGTGACGAATGCGGACGGCAGGATCGAGTCCAGCCGGTCCATGATGCCGCCGTGGCCGGGCAGCAGGGTGCCCATGTCCTTGATGCCGAGGTCCCGCTTGACCTGCGACTCGATCAGGTCGCTCGCCGTGGCCGTGGCCGCGAGGACGACGCCGAGGAGCGCACCGATCCACCAGGCGGCGTCGAGCAGCAGGGTCACCGTGAGGATTCCGGCGACGGTGCAGGCGAGGACCGAGCCACCGAAGCCCTCCCAGGACTTCTTCGGGCTGATCGCGGGCGCCATCGGGTGCTTGCCGAACAGCACCCCCGCCGCATACCCGCCGACGTCGGACGCGACGCACACGATCATCAGGCAGAACACGCGTGCGGCGCCGTTGTCGTCGAGGACCATCAGCGTCGCGAACGACGCGAGGAACGGCACCCACGCCGCGGTGAAGACGGTGACCGCGGTGTCGCGCAGGTAGTTGCGGGGCCGGCCGCGCAGTCCACGGTCGAACAACCGCCACAGCATCGACACGACCGTGGTGCCGGCGAAGGCGCCGAGCACACCGGTGGTGCCGTAGGGCCAGCCGAGCCAGATCATCGCCTGCCCCCCGACCAGGAGCGGGATCCGGGGAACCAGGACGTCCGCCTCACGCAGGCGCTTGGTGACCTCCCACGTGGCGATCGCGATGGCCACCGCGACGACGACGAGCCACGCCTTGGGAGCGAATGCGAGCACCACGATGACGAGGGCGCCGAGACCGGCGCCGACGCCCACGGCCGCGGGCAGGTTCCGGCCCGCCCGGGAGGACTTCTTCGCCGGCTCCGCGGTGGGGGTGGCATCGGGCCGCACCGGCGGGACCTCGGGGTCCGCCTTCGCGGCCTCGGCCGCCGAGTCGGCGTCGGTGACGCCCAAGGGGAGCTGCGGGTCGGACGACCCGGCGGCTGTACCCACGGTTAAACCTCCAGCAACTCGGCTTCCTTGTGCTTGACCAGTTCGTCGATCTGCGCCACGTACTTCGCCGTGGTCTTGTCGAGTTCCTTCTCCGCGCGGGTGACGTCGTCCTCGCCGGCCTCGCCGTCCTTCTGGATGCGGTGCAGCTCCTCCATCGCCTTGCGTCGCACGTTGCGCACGGACACCTTGGCGTCCTCGCCCTTGGCCTTGGCCTGCTTGACCAGCTCGCGGCGGCGTTCCTCGGTGAGCTGCGGGATGGAGATGCGGATCAGGGACCCGTCGTTGGTCGGATTGACGCCCAGGTCGGAGTTGCGGATCGCGGTCTCGATCGGACCGAGCTGCGATGCCTCGTAGGGCTTGACGACCACCATGCGCGCCTCGGGGACGTTGATGCTGGCCATCTGCGTGACCGGGGTGGGCGCGCCGTAGTAGTCGACGACGATCCTGGAGAACATGCCGGGATTCGCGCGGCCGGTGCGGATGGATCCGAGATCGTCCTTGGCCACCGTGACGGCCTTCTCCATCTTCTCCTCGGCCTCGAAGAGAGCTTCATCGATCACGGCAGTTCCTCCATGTTCCGTTGTCCGTTCATGACCGTACGAGTGTTCCGATCTTCTCACCGGCGACGGCCCGAGCGATATTCCCCTCGGTGAGCAGGTTGAAGACCATGATCGGCATGTCGTTGTCCATGCAGAGGCTGAACGCGGTCGCGTCCGCCACCTTGAGCCCCTTCTCGATGACCTCGCGGTGGGTGATCTCGGTGAACAGGGTCGCGTCGGGGTCGATCCGCGGATCGGCCGAGTAGACACCGTCGACGGCCTTGGCCATCAGGACCACCTCGGCGCCGATCTCGAGTGCGCGCTGCGCGGCCGTGGTGTCGGTGGAGAAGTAGGGCATGCCCATGCCGGCGCCGAAAATCACCACGCGGCCCTTCTCGAGGTGCCGGCGGGCCCGCAGCGGCAGGTACGGCTCGGCGACCTGCCCCATCGTGATGGCGGTCTGGACCCGGGTGTCCACGCCCTGCTTCTCCAGGAAGTCCTGCAGCGCAAGAGAGTTCATCACCGTGCCGAGCATGCCCATGTAGTCGGAGCGGGCGCGGTCGAGGCCGCGCTGCTGCAGTTCCGCGCCGCGGAAGAAGTTGCCGCCGCCGATGACCACAGCCACCTCCACCCCGGAGCGGACGACCTCGGCGATCTCCTCGGCCACGGTCGTCACCACGTCCGGGTCGAGACCGACCTTGCCCCCGCCGAACATCTCCCCGCCGAGCTTGAGCAGCACCCGACGGAAACCGGGACGTTCCTGGGCGTGTTCGGACATGGTTCTCCTCGGATCGAGCGGTGGATCGGCCCTTTCATCCTGCCTCATCCGACCCCGTGGAACCGAGACGGGGGCGCGAGTGTCCGATCGGCCCGGATATCGAGCCGCCGACGCGCCTCGACCCCGCCGGCGAGCGCCGACGGGGTCGAGGAAACGAGAGATCTAGCTGGCGCCGACCTCGAAACGCACGAAGCGCGAGACGGTGGCGCCGGCCTCGTCGAGCAGCGCCTTGACGGTCTTCTTCGAGTCCGTCACCGAGGCCTGCTCGAGCAGCACGACGTCCTTGAAGAAGCCGTTGAGACGGCCCTCGACGATCTTCGGCAGGGCGGCCTCCGGCTTGCCCTCGTTCTTGGCGGTCTCCTCCGCGATGCGGCGCTCGTTCTCGACCGTGTCGGCCGGGACCTCGTCGCGGGTGAGGTACTTCGCCTTCAGCGCGGCGACCTGCATCGCGGCGGCGCGGGCGGCCTCGGCGGCGGCGTCGCCCTCGCCGGAGTACTCGACGAGCACGCCGACGGCCGGCGGCAGGTCGGACGCACGCTTGTGCAGGTACACGGCGACGGGGCCGTCGAACACGGCGAGGCGGCGCAGTTCGAGCTTCTCGCCGATCTTGGCGGAGAGCTCCTGCACCAGGGTGTCGACGGTCTTGCCGTCCACCTCGACAGCCTTGAGGGCCTCGAGGTCGGCGGGCTTGGCCTCGGCCGCAGCGGTGACGATCTTCTCGGCGAGAGCCTGGAACTCGTCGTTCTTGGCGACGAAGTCGGTCTCGGAGTTGAGCTCGATGAGCACGCCGTTCTTCGCGGCGACCAGGCCCTCGGCGGTGGAGCGCTCGGCGCGCTTGCCCACGTCCTTGGCGCCCTTGATGCGCAGCTGCTCGACGGCCTTGTCGAAGTCGCCGTCGTTGTCGGCGAGCGCGTTCTTGCACGCCAGCATTCCGGAGCCGGTGAGCTCACGCAGACGCTTGACGTCGGCGGCGGTGTAGTTCGCCATGGGAAGCGAGCCTCCTGTGTCTGTTGTGCGCGATGGGTGCTCGCGCGGGAGTTTCCTCTGATGCGGCTCGGTC
>NZ_PCZU01000212.1:65336-79667 GCF_002887785.1 Rhodococcus sp. ENV425 | reverse complement strand
CACGTCCGTCGTCAGCGGCTCGTGCGTGAGTACTGCTGTCATGACTTCCTCCAAGGGGGTCGGTGTTCTCCGGATTCGGACGACTGGTTCAGGATTCGGTGACGGTGACGGTGCCGGTCATGTACCGGTGGACCGAGCAGGTGTACTCGTAGGTTCCCGGTTCGTCGAAGGTGTGGGAGTACGTGCCTCCCCCGGTGATCCCGCTGTCGAACCGCCCCTCCGACGTGACCTGGTGCAGCACCCCGCCGTCCTCGAACCGCCATTCGACGGTGCCGCCGGCCGGCACGGTCACGTCGGGCGGAGCGAAGTGGACGTTGCTGACGACCACCACCGCGTCCGGGGGCCGCTCGGACGGGCCGCAGGCCGTGACGAGCGGAAGCAGCAGGGCCGCAGCCCACCCCGGTCGCCGGGTCATTCCCGGACGATCACGGTGCCGACCATCATCGGGTGCGGCGTGCAGTGATAGGTGAAGGTGCCGGCTTCGTCGAAGGTGTAGGAATACGTTCCCTCGGTGAGGAGTTCACTCTTCAGCTCCCCCTCGAGGGGGCCCTCGCCCACGACGTCGTGCGGCAGTCCGCCGTCGTCGAATCGCCATTCGACGGTCTGCCCCTTCTCGATCGTCACCGACTCCGGGTTGTAGGCCATGTTCTTCACCTCCACGACGACGGCCGGTTCGGCCGAACCTCCGGCGCTGCCGCACGCGGACAGGCTCGCCGCGGTCAGCAGGCCGGCGAGCAGGGTGACGGACCTTCTCATGGCGATTCCTCTCATCGGATGTACCGCAGGTTCGCGGTCATGCCGGCTTCGAAGTGGTAGGCGTTGTGGCAGTGGAACATCCATTCGCCCGGATTGTCGGCATCGAATTCGATCGCAAGTTCGGTGCCGGGCAGCACGTTGACCGTGTCGCGGCGCAACCCGCCGTACGCGCCGATCGCGAAGGTGTGTCCGTGCGTGTGCATGGGGTGCCACATGGTGGACGAGTTCTTCATCGTGATCCGCACGCGTTCACCCTGTTTCATGACGAGGCGGCCGGCGTCGGCGCCGGCCATGCCCCACACGTAGCGGTCCCCTGCCTGGATCAGCTCGATCCGGTAGTCCCGGTCGGGCTCGCGCGGGTCGAGCCGCACGGTGTCGGCAGGCCGCAACGCGTTCTCCGCGACGAGCCGGCCGCCGAGTTCGGGGATCGCATCGCCCACGTCGGCGTCGGCCATCGGCACCGCATCCGGGGTGCGCAGCACCGTCGAGGCATACCCTTGCCGCCCTTCGACCTTCGCGACGATCGGCCACACGCCCGACTTCACGGTGACGAGGACGTCGTAGCGTTGCGCCATTCCGACGACGATCGTGTCGGCGACGGTGGGCTGCACGTCGAAGCCGTCCGCCGCGACAATCGTGAGTTCGTGCCCGGCCACCGCGAACCGGTACGGGGTCTCCGCCGCCGCGTTGACGATCCGCAGCCGCAACCGCTGCCCCGCCACGGCGACGACCGGGGCGGGATCGTTCGGGGGACGACCGTTGATCAGGTGCAACGGATACGCGATGTGCTGGGTCATCCCGCCGAGGGGCGCGGAGTCGCCGTGCCCGGCGCTCACCAGCCGCCGGGCGACGTCCATGTCGCCGGCCGGGTGCGCGCCGGGTGCCGCACCCCCGCCGTGGCCGCCGTGACCGCCGGAGATCGCGGGGTTGAGCGCCGTGAGCACGGCGTCGGGCGTGGTGCCCAGGCCGTCGACCCAGTCGTCGAGGACCAGGACGGCGTCGGCGTCGGCGCCGGTGCGGTCGTCGGGGTCCTCCACGATCAGGGCGCCGAACAGGCCGCGGTCGGCCTGCAGGCCGCTGTGCGAGTGGTACCAGTGGGTGCCGGGGTCCGGGACGACGAAGCTGTAGTCGAACGTCGTGCCCGGTGCGATCGCCGCCTGGGTGACGGGCGCTGCGCCGTCCATGTCGTTGCGGATCCGGATGCCGTGCCAGTGGAGCGTGGTGTCGGCGTCCAGGTCGTTGCGCACCGCGGCGTCGAGCCGGTCGCCCTTGCGTACCCGCAGTTCGGGGGCGACGGCGTGCCCGCCGTAGGTCCAGGTGTCGACCAGGCGTCCGCCCAGGTCGACGGTGGAGAATCCGGCGGCGAGCGCGAACGACGCCACGGTGCCGTTCCACCCGCGGGCGGCCTCGGCGGCGGCGATCTCCGGATCGGCCGGGGAAATGTAGTCGAGATCGGACGCCGCCGATCGTGTGTCCGAGCCGGCGGCCGCCGGCTGCGTACCGGACGATGCGGTAGCGCAGCCGGCGGCACCGAACCCGAGCGCGCTCATTCCCAGCGCCCCGGCTCCGAGGGAGCCCAGGGCGAGGAATCGGCGCCGGCCCAACCCGTTGTCGGGTTGTCTCATCCGATCACCTCGGGGGTGAGCAGGTCGGTGAAATCCTCGACGTTGCCGCTGATCTCCGCCGAGGAGACCTGTTGCCCGGTCGCGGCGTCGAACCCGACGATGCGCTGTGCCGCCTCGCCCTGACCCTCCGGATTGCCACCGAGGACGTAGAACGTCGCGCCGTCGACGGAGAACGCCATGCTCGCGATGTCGGTCAGCCCCAGGTCCTGCAGGCTCAGCGACCGGATCGGGGCGAGGTTCGCGGCGTCGGACAGCACGATGCGGGCCAGGTCGCCGCCGCGCGCGGAACTGGGATGGATCGGTGAGTCGGTGTAGGCGATCGCGATCCGGGTGCCGGTGTTGTCGATGACGTCGCTCGCGAACCGCCCGTCGGGCTGACCGGCGTTGCCGATCGGCGTCACCGCGCCCTGCGGCAGGCCGTTCGAGAAGTCGAAGACGTACACGTCGCCGTTCTCCCCGACCAGCAGGGCCTTGCGCGCCTCGGCGGCCCACCCGACCTTCCGGGCGCTGACGAAGTCCTCCGGCAGCACCTTCGCCCGGGCGGTCTCGGCCGGCACTCCGTCGTCGCCGACGGAGATCCGGATCAGCTCGCCGGTCTCCTCGCACACGCTGTAGATCTCGTGGTCCACGGTCCAGGTGAACGGTCCGCAGCCGACGATCTGCACGGCCCCGCTCTGCTGCTTCGTCTCGAGGTCCACGACGCGGACGCCGTAGAGCCCGTCGTCCCACGTGACGAAGTACCGCCCGTCGGAGGTGACCGCGTTGGAACCGGGCCGCGAGTGCACGCGCGCGACGTCGGGCAGCAGCGCCTCGGCCGGCTCGAGCAGATTCCCGGAGTAGGTGCTGACGGTGAAGTCCGCGGCCCCCCGCGAGCCGCGGGGGCGCCACACCTCGGCGGCGAGAACGGCCGGATCGGACGGGGTCTCGCCGACGAAGCCGTGGATCACGGGGTCCCAGATGCCGGGGCCGACGACGATGCGGCTGCCGGCGACGCCCGTCTTCGGGTCGAGGACGTTGACGCCGAGCTCGAGCTTGCCGAATCCGCCTGCCACGGCGACGAGCTGGTCACGTCGGATGGGGTCGATCTCGGCGACGTGCAGCGGTTCGGGGATGGTGTCGCCGATCTCCTGGTCGTCGTGGCCGAGCGAGATGCCCTCGCCGGGGGTGCTGAATTCGACGGTGGGATAGGTGACGTCGCCGGCGGTGTTCGCGTCGTCGCCGGACGAGCCGCAACCGGCGAGGGTGACGAGCAGCGCGAGCGGAACGACGGCCGCGGCGGGACGCACGAGGCGGCGGGAACGCGATGTCATGATCCGGCACCGACCTTCGGGCGGTCGGCGGGACGGGCCTGGCAGTCCTCGCCGATGATGGGGGCCATGGTGCAGGTGTACGACTGGGATTCGTCGGACACGCACCAGATGATCTCCTGGTCGTAGCTGCCCGAGACCGGGTTGTACATGACGGCCTGCATGTCGGGCTCGCCGCAGAAGGCGTTGGAGCACGACGGGGCGCCGCAGCAGTCGTAGTAGGCGATCAGGTAGGTCTTGCCGGTGTCGGGGTTGGTGCAGCAGCCCACCCAGAATTCGGCGCCCGGCTTGCTGCCCGGCGCGCACGTGGTCACTCCGCCTCCGTTGCAGGCAGCGCAGGAGGTGCCGTCCATGTTGCACCAGCGCCAGTACTCGCACTCGGCGGGATCCTTGCCGTCGTACACGGGCACGAGCGGTTCCGGGCCGGGCTCGGGGGCGGGTTCCTGCGCGAACGCGGTGCGCGTCACCGGAAGCGAACTGATGAGCGCCACCCCCGACACGCCCATCGTCCAGCGGCCGAGGCGGCTGATCATCGAGCGGCGCGACACCTGTTCCGACATCCGGCGTCCGGTGCGGCTCATGAACGAGCCGCCCTTGCCGGCCATCCAGGCGGCTTGTTCCTTGACGGTCTCCTCGTCGACCGGATACCGGTTCTCGTACATCTCTTCCAACGCATCTCTCCGTTCGTCCAGGGGGAAGGCGGGATTCAGGCGCTCGCGGCGGCGCGGGCCTTGGCCTGTTCGTGCAGGTGCTGCAGCGACGGGGTGCCGGTCTCGAGGGCGTTGAGCAGGCTCTCGACCTGGGCCATGTGGTTGCACAGCCCCTTGGCGCGGATCCTGCCGTGCTCGTCGAGGATCACCCCGTAGGGGGTGGTGCCGACCTGGTAGGCGATGCCGACGTCGCGGCCGTCGACGTAGCTCAGTTCGGTGCCGATGTTGCTTCCGGCGAGGAACTGCCGGTGTTCCTCCGGTGTGCCGTCGGAGACGATCACGACGTCGAGGTCCTTCTCCGCCTTGGCCATCGCCCGGATGCCGGGCAGCAGGCTCTTGCAGGTGGAACAGGTGGGCGCCGTGAACAGCAGCAGCTGCGGCCTGTCGCGGTGGCCGCCGACGCCGACGGTGCGGCCCACATGGTCGGTGAGGCCCCGGAAGGACGGGCCGGCCTGCTCGATCTTCGGACCGGTGTCCATCATGCGGGCCCCGAGGGGGCCGAGCCGGACCTGTACCCGGCCGATCTCGCGGGCCAGCGCGAGCACCATCAGGAACAACACGGCGACCGCCACCACCAGCACGATGATCGCAACGAGAAATATGGTGTCCATCTGTCGTCCTGTCTCGGAAAATGTTGTGGAAGAAATGGTTTCAGGCCCCGTAGCGCGACACGGCAGAGACCGCGCGCAGTTCGATGGACGCGCCGGTCAGGTGCTCGTCGACGGGCCGGCGCCCGACGTGGACCACGGAGCGCAACTGGGCCACCGCGAGCCCGGCGGCGAGCGCGAGCGCCGCGAGCGCGATTGCCGCCACCTGCTGGAGCGCGGCGATCGTCGCGGGTCCGGTGAGGGCCAGCACGATCGACGCGGCGGCGAACGCACCGGCCCGCACGGAGTGGAACCAGCCGATGCGCGGTGCCTCGCCGTGGCCGCCGAACGCGAAGCAGCCGCAGTCGAGCTCGCGCCGGCCCTGCGCGAGGTTCACGGTGAGACCGACGAAGAAGCCGAGGAACAGCACCGCCGCGACAGCCGCGGCGGCACTGCCGGCGACGCCGAGCACCAGCAGGGCACCCACGGCGATCTCCGCGGCGGGCAACACCCGCGCGACCGCCCGTTCCAACACGGGCGGCAGCAGCCGATAGCCGCGGACGACGCGCAGCAGCCCCTCGTGATCGCCGGCCTTCGGCACCCCGGCGAGCAACAACGTCCCGCCGACGAGCGCCGCAACCACCGCCCAGATCATGGTCGTCCCCTTCGCAGTCGAGTGATCGTGCCGGTCAATCGTGCGCACCGGATGCGTCGCGAACGGGTCGTCGGGGAAACGTCCGGGGGCACCGCGAGTGGAACCGGCCGTGGCGGCGCGCCCCATGCGGACACTGCAGGTGGGACACGGTCTCCGGCGCTCGGGGGACCGTGTCCGCACGGGGCACGGGGCCGTGCGGTGGCGCGGGCCACAGCGCCGCGTCGGGCGGATTCCCACTTGCCGTCCACATGTCGTTCGCGGAGGTAACCGTCGCGTAACACCGCGGCGCTACGTTGTCCCTCGCCCTGAGGCGTTTCACCGCCCGAGGTGCCGGCACCGCCGGCTGCACGGACGCACAGACGGGATACGACGATCGTGACAACCGCACTCCGGGCCGCGATTGCCCGCTCACGGGACGCCGAAACCCATCGGGATCCGGTGTATTCGCCGCTGCGCGCCCTCGGCCGCCGTCAGCTCACCCCGATCGATCTGCTCGGCCAGTCCCTGTCGACGATCGCGCCGGCAACCGGGATGGTGTTCATCGCGCTGTGGATGGTGACCCACCGGCCGGGCGTCGGCGGTCTGCTGGCGATCGCGGGGACCACCGCCGTGGTGGTGCTGGTGGCGCTGTGCATCACGCAGTTCACGCGGCGCCTCGCCGCGGCCGGGTCGCTCTACAGCTTCGTGTTCCAGGGCCTGAGTGCCCGCGCGACCCTCACCACGGGCGCGGCGCTGCTGCTGGGCTATCTCGGCATCTCGATCTCGGTGATGTCGCAGGCCGCACAGAGCCTGCTCCGCATCGCAGACCTGCTCGGCATGCACGTGCCCGGCGCCGCGCCGTGGTCGGTCACGATCGGTCTCGTCGCGGTTGCCGTCGCGGTGATCACGGTGCGCGGCGTGCGGTTCGCGACGCGCGCCATCCTGCTCGTCGAGGCGTGCTCGCTCGTGCTCATCGTGGCGCTCATGCTCGGCACCCCGGCCGGTGCGGGCACGGCCACCACCGAACTGCCGGACGCACCCCTGAGCCTCATGCCGTTCCTCGCGATGCTCACCGTGCTGTCGATGGCGGGCTTCGAGAGCGCCGCGTTCTTCGGCCCGGAGGCCAAGCGGCCGTTGGTGACCGTCACTCGCACCGTGCTGATCTCCCCCGTCGTCGTCGGTGTCCTGTTCGTGTTCGCGGCGTGGGCCGCGTTGTCCGGCCACGGCGCCGTCGTCGTCGGCGCGTACTTCGACGGCACGGCGTCCGGCGCGAGCGTCGGTGTGGTGCTCGCGGTGCAGGCGGGCATGACGTGCTCGTGGCTCGCGTCGACCCTGGGGTGCGCGCAGGCGGGTTCCCGGCTGCTGTACTCGATGGGTGTCGAGCGGGTGCTGCCGAGCGCCCTCGCCCGTGTCCACGACCGGTTCCGCACCCCGCACGTGGGCGTGCTCTCCTTCACCGCCGCGGGTTTCGCCGGCGCGTGCCTGTACGCGTCCCTCGCGGGGGCGGATTCGGGGGCGTTCGACGGCGTCGTGGAGATCGGCCTCGTCGTGGCCTACACGCTGGTGGCCGTCGCGTCGCTGCGATTCCTGCACCGCATCGGCGAGCACACCGTCGTGACGCGGGCGGCCGCGCTGTTCGTCTCGGTCCTGGGGATGGGCCTGCTCGGCTACATCGCCGTCGACGGCACCGCGCACGGCGTATGGGTCGTGCCCGCGACACTCTCGGCGGTCGCGGCGTCCGGCACGGTGTGGCAGTACGTGCTGCGCCGGGTCCGGCCCGGCAGCCTGACGACTATCGGTGCGTTCGACTCGGTCGAGACCGGGGACATCCTCCCCGGGGCGGGGACCCTCGTGATCGGCGCGGACGGGCGGCGGCGCATCCTCCCGGACGTCCCGCACCCCGGCGACGACGCCCGTCCCCGCGACGGGAACCCGGGTTGACCGCGCACGTGTCCGTGCACGCGGACGATTCGCACTTCAGCGGACAGCAGCCGCGCGCGGTGCAGAAGGCGCTGGGGATGCTCGAGGCCGTCGCGCAGCTCGGCCCCGGCACGTCCGCGAAGGAGATCGCCAGGTTCGCCGGGGTGCCGCCGACCACCGCGTACCGCATGCTCAACCTGCTCGTGGCCGACGGATTCCTCGTCCGCGTGCCGGACCTGTCCGGCTTCGCGCTGGGTCGTCGCACCGCGGAGCTCGCGCAGGCGGCCGCGGAGACGAGCCCGTCGCCGACGCTGCACGACGTCGTCGAGGAACTGCGCACCCACACCCGATTCGGGGTGCACGTCGCCTCGTTCGCGGTCGGGCGGCTGCGGTTCGTCGACAAGGACCCCGACCACGAGATCATCGCCATCGGCGTGCTCGCGAAGAACCTGCACGCCAACGCCCTCGGCAAGCTCATGTTGGCGCACCATCCGCACGTGCGTCCCGATCCGGAACTGCGGCGCCTGACCGACCACACGATCTGCGACCACGACGTCCTCGCCGAGGAACTGCGCGCCGTCGCCGCCGCGGGCTACGCGTACGAGGGCGAGGAGTGCCGGACCGGGCGGGCCGCGCTGGCGGTGCCGATCCGGGACCGTTCGGCGTTCGTCGTCGGCGGCCTCTACCTGCAGGGGTCGGCGTCGCGGGTCACCCCGGACGACGCGGTGCTCGTGCGGTTCCTCTTCGACGGCTCGGCACGCCTGTCGGGGCTGCTGTGACGGCGTGAGTCACCGGGTGGGCCGCGGCGGGGTTCGTCACCGGGTGGGCCGCGGCGGGGGTGCGTCGTCCGGGGCGAGGTGCGCACCGATCCGACGGAACAGCGTGTCGGCCTCGTTCCGGTACGCACCGGTGTCGTCGAACGCCGCCGGGTCGAAGGTGACGGCGACGGCGACGGCGATCTTCCGCGACGGCAGGTATGCCTCGACCGCGGCGTACCCACCGAACAACGGGTTCTGCATCAGCCAGTTGCCGGTGACCACCACACCGAGGCCATAGGTGTAGCCCTCGGACTGCGGGAAGCACGTGGGGCAGCCGGGCAGCGCGGTGGTCCGGCCGCGCAGGTCCGTCGACACCATCGCCCGGTACGACTCCGGGGAGAGCAGCGTGCCGGTGCCGACGGCGACCGCGGTGTCGTGCAGGTCGTGGATGTCGGTGGTCTGGACGGCGCCGCGGGTGATGGTCCAGGACGGGTCCCAGAACGTGGATTCCTCGTAGAAGGGTGTCGCGGCGGGGATCCCGAGCGCCTGCCGGCGTTCCGAGCTGAACGCATGCAGCACCGGCTCCGGGATCGTCGGCGTCTGCGACGGCGTCGTGCCGTCCAGCCCGAGCGGATCGAGTACCTTCTCCTGCAGCAGTTCCGCCACCGGCCGGCCGGTGATCTTCTCGAGGGCCAGGCCGAGGATCACGTAGTTGGTGTGCGCGTAGTTCCAGTTGGTGCCGGGCTCGTAGAAGAGGGGCTGGGACGTGCCGTAGGCGATGAGCTCGTCGGGCGTCCAGTTCCGGAACGGGTCCCGGTAGATCGCATCCGACAGTTCGGGATTCTGCACGTAGTCGGCATAGCCGGAGGTCATCTGGGCGAGCTGCCCGAGGTTGACCCGGTCCGAATTCGGAATGTCGGGCAGCCACGTCGAGACCTTGTCGTCGAGGCGGACCTTCCCCTCGTCGACGAGTTGCAGCAGCAGCGTGGCGACGTAGGAGATGGCCACCGCGCCGTTGCGGAAGTGCATGTCGGTCGTCGCCGGCACGCCGGTGGTGGATTCGCCGTAGGCGCGGGTGAGGATCTCCCTGCCGTCGACGGTGACGCGCACGACCGCCGCCTTCAGGTGCGTCTCCGCCATGGTGTCGCGCACGATCCGGTCCACGGCCTCGGCCTGTGCGGGGTCGGCCGACGAGGCGGTCCCCGATGCGGCCGCGGTGTCGGCGGATCCGGACGGGCCGGGCGCGGCATCGTCCGTCGACGTGCAGGCGGTCAGGAGGCCGAGTGCGCACAGCACGGACAGGATCCGCCGGTTCAGGGGCATGCCTGATCTTGGCAGATGCGCTCGGCCGGTGCGATCACTCCGGCCCGGCGGCTGTGGTTCGGCGCAGGTCCCGATCGGACCGCAGGCGGGCGGTGAGTTCGGCCCTGCTGCGGACTCCGGTCTTCGTGTAGATCGCCTTGAGGTGATCGTGGACGGTGTTCGGAGTGATACCGCGACGGTCGGCGATCTCGGCGGTCGAGTATCCGGCCATCACCTCGAGGCACACGTCCCGTTCGCGGGCGGTGAGCGCGTATGCGGCGAGCAGCAACTCGGCGAGTTCGAGGCCGGTCGCATGCTCGATGGTGACCACGGTCTGCGGTTCGGCACCGCCCAGCAGCGCGGTGGCCCGCATCAGGATCCACCCGCCGGTGGCGTCGCGGATCCGCGTTCGGAACACACCCGAACCGCTCGCACGCGCCCCGAACGCGGCGGCGCGCACCATGACGGCCAGCCGTCCGGGCGCGATCTCGTCGAATCGGTCCTGCCAGTCGCGGGCGGCCGCTGTGAGCGCGAGCGGCTCACCCGCGGCCCCGGTGAGTACGACCGCCGGACCCGGGTCGCCCAGGCGCGAGGCGGCGGTGGCGCACACGGCGGCGCGGGTCGCCGACGCCACCGCCGGCGCCACCCGCGTGAGGAACTCGACCTCCGAGTCGGTAAAGTCCGCCCCGGACCGAACGAATCCGGCCGCACCCCAGCACAGTCCGCCGATGCGGAAGATCACGCGCAGTTCGTGGTCCAACCCGAGCGGACGCCACACCCCGGCGTGGCGAAGACTGTGGGCCACCTCGTCCGGGGGCAGCTCGGATCCCCGGGCCGCACTGCGGCCGTTGCGGAACAGCTCGGCGAAAGTGCCGGGATCCCGCCCGCGGTACTCGCTCTCGGCGAGCAGCGGCTCGTATTCCGGCGGAACCCGGTCGGGTCCGCTCGTCATGGAACCGATCGTCAGGGACCGGGGATCGATCATCGCCCAGCACGTCAGGTCGCTGCGCACCGTCCGGCCGACGAGTTCGATGGCGCGCCCGTGCACCTGCGTCACATCGGCGCCCGCGGCCGCGAGCGCCACCACCTCGCGGCCCACCTTCTCCGCCCGGATCTCGAGCATGAACCCAGTATGCGCTGGTGGCGGACCTGTACCCATCCCCGTTTTCGGGGATGGGCCATCGGCCGGGCGGTTCCTAACGTGACAGACATGTCCGACAACATCGAACTCTGCAGGATGGGCGAGGGCCGTCGCCTCACCCTGCCCGACGCAACCGTCACGGTCCTGTCCACCGGTGCACACGCCGGCGGAGCCTACGAGCTCTTCCTCGTCGAGGCCCCGCGCACCGAGCCGGCGCCGCTGCACGCCGAACCGTGGGCCAAGTCGTATCACGTGCTGAGCGGCCGGATCCTGGTCCGTGCCGCAGCGACCGGTCACGAGCTCGCGGCCGGGGACACGATCACCCTCGCGCCGGGAACGGTGAACTCCTTCACCGTCCTGACCGACGCCGCGACCTTCCTGCTGATCGCCGCCGGGACCTCGATGGGCGGATTCTTCGGCGCGGTCGACGCCCTCGGGCACGAGCGTCCACCGGACGAGACGGGTCGGATTCTCCGAGAGGTCGCCGACCGGTACGGGGTCACGCTCGCAGCGGAGGCAGGTGCGTCGTGATCGTTCTCGCGCAGGTCGCCGCGCTGGTCGGCGCGGCCGTGCATCTGCTCGCCTTCGTGTGGGAGACGCTGCTGTTCCGGCGGCCGTCGATACACGAAGACCTGTTCCGCATCCCCACCGGCGACGTCGCAGCGGTGCGGATGTGGGCGTTCAACGTCGGCTTCTACAACCTGTTCCTCGGCACCGGCGCGCTGATGGGGGTGGCCCTGTGGCGGGCCGGCGAGGACACGGTCGGACGCGCGCTCGTGCTCTACACGTGTTCGTTCATGCTGCTCGCCGGGATCGCCCTGTTCGTCTCGGACCGCATGGCCATGAGCCGGCCCCGCGGCGCCGGGCTCGGGGGTGCCGCGGCGCAGTGCACGCCACCGGCGATCGCGCTGATCGCGCTCGCGGCAGCCTGATCCGCTACTCCTGCGCGGCGACGTACCGCCCCAGCGCCGCGGCGCGGTCGGCCGGTGACCGGCGCGGGCAGCTCGTGCACTTGCCGCTGTCGGTCGCCCGGTAGATCAGGCAGCAGGAGCTGCGTCGCACGAAGCGTCGCCCGTCCGCCGGTTCCGGCGATCCGGGAGCTGCCGCCGTGACGCTCCCGGTGGGATCGACGTCGACGAAACGCGGTGGCAGCAGCGGCGGCCGCGACAGCGCGGCGGCGAGGGTGCACCCGTCGTCGACGCGGTGGGCGGCACGCCCGGCGTCGAGGGCACGGTTGGCGATCGAGTCGGACGCGACGGCCCACAACGCCCGCTCCGGCGCACCCGACACCCGCGCGAGCGGCGCGATGATCGCCGACAGCGCCGGCACGAGAGCGCGTGCAAAGGCATCGCGCCCGGGCAGCAGGCGCGAGGAACGCACCGCGCCGAGGTAGCCGTCCTCCCGCAGCACGCAGCGCAACCGGGCCGGGTCGGGATCGGGAGCGTGACCGGTGGCCAGGAGCATCGCGACGGGTCCGGCCACCAGGGTCGAACTGGCCGAGTACCACCAGAGCGTGCCGTTGACCCGAGGGTCGCTGCAGTCCCACCTGCGGCCGGTGTCGGATACCCGTCCGGCCAGCCACTGCGGATCGGTCGTCACCGTGCCCGGAAGGACGGCGGTCCCGAGGTCGACGGTGTGCGCGAAGTCGCCGAGCAGGGTTCGGGCCGCGGCGTAGGCACGCGCCGCGGCGTCGGCGTGCCCGTCAGGCATCGGCGAGCCCCCAGACCTCGAGCGTGCGTCGTCCGTCGCCGTCCACAGCCACCCGGCCACGAACTCCGAAGACCCCCGCCAGCACGGCGGGATGCAGGACGTCTTCCGGGGTTCCCGCAGCGACCACCGATCCGTGGTCCAGTACCGCCATGCGATCGCAGTACGCGGTCGCCAGCCGCAGGTCGTGCAGCGTCACCAGCACGGCGAGCCCGTCCGCGGCGAGGCTGCGCAGCAACTCCAGCACGGTCAGCTGGTGGCGCAGGTCGAGATGATTCGTCGGCTCGTCGAGCAGGAGCACGCGGGGTTGCTGGGCCAGGGCCCGGGCTATGGACACACGCTGGCGTTCCCCACCGGACAGGGCGAGCACGTCGCGATCGGCGAGGTGCAGCAGCCCGAGCCGGCCGAGCACATCCTCGACGACCACCCGGTCGTCGTCACCGAACGGTTCGAGCCATCCCCGCCGGGCGGTGCGTCCCAGCTGCACCGATTCGCGCACGGTCGTCCCACCGAGCGAGACCGGCTCCTGGACGCCGACCCCGACGAGGCGCGCGAGCGTGCGGCGCTTCAGGTCCGTGACGTCCTCGTCGCCGACGGTGATCGCGCCGGCCCCGACCCGCACCGCGCGGTAACAGGCGCGCAGCAGGGTCGTCTTGCCGCTGCCGTTGGGCCCGACGAGGGCGAGCACCCGGCCCGGGGCCACGTCGAGGTCCACCCCGTCGAGTACGGTGCGTTCGCCCAGCCGCGCGCGGACCCCGGTGGCGCGCAGGCGGGTCATCGTGCCCGCCCGTAGCTGCGCCACAGCATGACGAGGAAGGCGGGCGCACCGAGCAGACCGGTGACGACCCCCACCGGCAGCTCGGTCGAGCCGCTGACCGAACGGGCGACCATGTCGGCCAGGACCAGCGCGAGCGCCCCGGCCACCGCCGCCACGGGTATCAGCCGGACGGTGTTGCGGCCGACGAGATGGCCGGCGATGTGCGGGATCAGCAGTCCGATGAATCCGACGGTCCCCGAGACGGCCACCGCCGCGGCGGTGAGCAGAGAGACCGCCAGCAGGATCAGGATGCGGAACCGCCGCACGTCCATTCCCAGGGCGGTCGCCCCGTCGTCGCCGACGAGCAGCAGGTTCAGCTGCCGGCCGCACAGCAGGACGCCGCCGCCGACGGTGAGCAGGACCAGCGCCGGCGCGGCGAGCATCGACCACGCCGCATCCCCGAATCCTCCTGCCAGCCAACGCATCACCGTACCGATCTGACGGTCGTCACCCAGGACCAGCAGGGTGAAGGTGGTCGCCGCGGAGAACACCATCGACATCGCCACGCCGACGAGGACGATCGCGGTGACGGCATGGGCGCGCAGACTCACCGCGATCGCGCCGGCGAGCGGAAACAGGGCTCCGAGGAAGGCCGCGAACGGCAGGGTGAACGCTCCGAGTGCGCCGCTGCCGACACCCAGGACCGTCACCAGCACCACCCCGAACCCGGCACCGGAGGACACGCCCAACAGGTAGGGGTCGGCCAGCGGGTTGCGGGTCACCGCCTGCGCCACCACCCCGGCGATCGCGAGCGCGGCACCGACGACGGCGGCCGTCAACGCCCGGGGCAGGCGTGATTCGACGACGATCGCTTCCCGCGCCGCGGTCCACCACGGCGTGAAGGCCCCCGGTGCGAGGCGGTGCGCGACGATCGCCCACACGTCGCCGAAGGGGATGTTCACCGTGCCCAGCGACACGGCGCCCGCCAGCGCCAGCACGAGTGCGGCGAGCAGCGGCGGCAGGATCAGCCACAGCGAACGACGCGCCGCGCCCCCGTCCCGTCCCCGCGCGGCCGGCGCCGCGGCGCCGGCGTGCGGCGCCGATGCGTCGGCGAGGGTACCGGCGGG
>NZ_PCZU01000212.1:63810-65326 GCF_002887785.1 Rhodococcus sp. ENV425 | reverse complement strand
TTCCGGATCCGTGAACGCGGCCGGGTGCAGTCCGCGGGCGATCGTCGCGACCGAGTCGACCATGCGCGAGCTCTCGAAGAAGTCGTCGAGCGGCACGACGACGAAACGATCGTTGCGCACGGCGGGCGTGGTGGCCACGATCGGCTGGTTCTTCAGATAGGCGATCTTGTCCTCCGCGCTGGTCGCGCCGTAGTCGAGTACGACGATCGCCTCGGGTGCGCGCTCGCCGACGACCTCCCAGCCGGTGGTGAAGTACGGTTTCGGGCCTTCGGCGGTGATGTTGTCGGCGCCGGCGTATTCGGCGATGAGGTTGCCGATGCCCACGCCGCCGACCGAGAGCGGCTCGGCTTCGCCCGAGTCGTAGAAGAAGGTGCGCACCGGCGCGACGGCGGCCTGCTCCAGGCGGGCGCGTACCGCGTCGAGTTCCGCGGTAATCGATTCGGTCAGGGCCGCGGCCTGTTCCTCGGTACCGAGGAGGGCGCCGAGTTGGGCGAAGTCGTTCTCCAGCAACGCGATATCGGAGAAGCCGGCACCGCAGTACTCGGAGAACAGGAACGTGCGGATACCCGCCTGCTCGAGTGCGTCCCGCCCGCGTCCGGTCTTGTCGTCGAATGCGCTGCGCATCCCGCCGACGACCAGATCCGGGTCGAGGTCGCGGATCTGCTCGTACGTGGGGTACTCGGCAGCCAGCGACGGAATCGCCCGGAACTGCTCGGCCGTCTCGGGCAGCGGGTCGTCCTTCTCGCCGTAGCCCATACCGACGATGCGATCCCCCACGCCCATCTGGATCAGGGTTTCGGTGACGTGGTCGTTCATCGACACGATCCGCTGCGGGGGCGCGTCGTAGGTCGCGGTGCGTCCGCAGTTGGTGATCGTCACCGGTTCGCCGAAGGCCGCGGCCGGCGGGGTGGCGCCGGTGTCTGCGCCCCGCGAGCAACCCGACAGGGCCGCGGTGGCGACGGTCAGGGCGGCGAGAACCGCGGCGGCGTCTCGCACGGGACGGCGGAAGTCGACGGGCATGGGACCTCGTGCTCTGCTCAGGTGGCACGAGGCAGACTCCGGCACGGCAGCGACCCCGGACAGCGGGCACCGGCTACCCTGCTGGACTCCATCTCGTAGACCACGACGAAATACCGGAGTCGCGCACCCCCGTGCAGGCGATCGGGCTCACCGTCGGATGGACGGCCTACCGTTGCGGGTCAGCGCCGGACTCGGACCGGACTTTCCCTGCACGGGCGTCAGCAACGCTGCGGCCATTATGCATGTCGGCGGCCGGCTCGCATCGCAGGGTCGGCCACCGGTGCGCGGGTCCGTCGGGACGGCCACCCGGAGCGCCGTTCCATCGTCCGCCGCCCTCCCCCGGTTTTCACCCTCACTTTCACCCCGTTCGCGACCTCGGCTCCGGAACCGCGGCGATCCCCGGTGCGTTCCGATTGATGGTGGCTGTCGAACGGACTGCGCCCTCGTGCGGCCGGGGCGTCGCCACCGGCCCCTCTTCCGAGGGGCAACGCGCCGG
>NZ_PCZU01000212.1:60719-63777 GCF_002887785.1 Rhodococcus sp. ENV425 | reverse complement strand
CCGGCGGGGCCGGTCACCGCGCAGGGGGCGGTGACCGGCATCCGGGCGCGTGCGGGCCGGCACACTCGGGCGGATCACCGTACTGCCACGCCGCTGCCTCGCCCGCGGTGCCCCGGAACCGGGACCGACGACGCCGACTCCACGAAACCCAGAGTTCAAAATGCGGCCATCTGCCGGAGACCCGCCGCCGCGACACTGGAGGCACAAGGTGTCAACGACGGACGGGGAAACACTGATATGTCCGAGAACATCGCCCACCGACCCGACCCCCTCTTCGCTCTGCCGGCCGCGACGATTCCGGCGGCGCCCCACTCGATACGCCTCGAGGAGCCGGCCCCGATCCGTCCGGCCTCCGGCCTGCGTCCCCGCGTGGGCACCGTCCTCGGCACGGTCGTCTCCGCGGGGGCCGTCGCCACCATGGTGACCGGCTTCGTGGCGGTCGGTACCGTCGCCACGGTGTCCGGCCTGGTCTCGGCCGTCCGGCTCGGACCCTGACCGGCTCGGCGAACCCCTCAGTCGCCGAACTGCACGCTGTCGACGACGACGTCGGACCCGAACAGTTCGCGGGCGCGGACCAGAGCCGCGTCGCGCACCTCCGGCTCCGACAGCGTCGTGGGCAACGCCAGGGTCAGCAGCACGGAACGACCGTCGGACCTCGGCTGTGCCCTGACACGGCACACCCAGTCCACCGTTCCGCCCTCCCGGCGCAGCGCCAGCTCGGTGCGCGCGACGTCGCGGGCGAAGCAGGGCAGCGCGGGATCGGTCGTGCGTTCGAGCTGGGCCACGAGATCCTCGAGGCGATCGGTGCGCCATTGGCGCAACCCGGCCATCCGCGGTTCGACGTTCATCTCGGCACCCTTCGACGCCGGCGACCGTCGGGTGCGCTCGCGGGAGCATGCGGGTCCGAGATCTGCGGCGTCAGCGAAACTGACTACTACCGAGACCATCGCGCCGCGAGCGCGCGGCGTTTCACGAGCCCGGCAACAGGCTGCGCTTCATGAGCCCGGCAACAGGCTGCGCAGCGCCGGCAGCAGTTCCTGTTCGGCCCACCGGATGAACGGCCCCTGCCGGTCACCTCCGATCTGGACGAGGGCGACCTCCGTGAATCCCGCGTCGACGAACGGCCGGATCTTGTCCACGTACTCGTCGATGTCGTCGCCGCACGGAAGTTGCGCCCCGACCTGCTCGGGCGTCACGAACCGGGTGGCCGCCGCGAACGAGGACGGCGCGGGCAGGTCCGGGTTGACCTTCCAGCCGAGGCCGAACCACCGGAACTGCTCATGCGCCCGCTGCACCGCCGCGTCGCGGTCGGTGTCGTAGGAGACGGCGATCTGCCCGACTCGCGGTTTGCCCGCTCCCCCGGCCTCGTCGAACATCCGGGTCAGCTCCGGCTCGGGTTCGGTCGCCACCATCAGGTCGGCCTTCTCCCCGGCGAGGGCGCACGACTGCGAACCGGACACGGCGATGCCGATCGGCACCCGGGTCTCGGGCAGGTCGTACAGGTGCGCGGACTCGACGTCGAAGTAGTCGCCGCGGAAGTTCACGTTGCCGCCGTCGAACAGCGCCGAAATGATCTCCACGGCCTCGGCGAGCATCTCGTGACGGGTGCCCACCGCGGGCCAGCCCTTGCCGACGACGTGTTCGTTGAGGTTCTCGCCCGCGCCCAGGCCGAGGCGGAACCGGCCCCCGGACAGGATCTGCATCGTCGCCGCCTTCTGCGCCACCACCGCCGGGTGGTACCGCAGGATCGGGCAGGTCACGTAGGTCATGAGCGGGATCTGCTCGGTGGCCTGGGCAGCGGCACCAAGGATGGACCACGCGTAGCCGGAATGCCCCTGTTCCTCCAGCCACGGGTTGTAGTGGTCACTGATCACCGAGAAGTCGAAGCCGGCCTTCTCCGCCATCTGCACGTCGCGGACGAGGTGGTCCGGCCGGGACTGCTCGCAGAGCATGGTGTAGCCGAAGTCGGTCACTGTTCGTTTCCTCCCGTGGTCCGCGCCGGGCACCCCGCCGATGCCGGCGATCCGTCCTTCGGGATACCCACCGGTCGCCTCGGTACACGACCGTCACGGCAGGGAGGGGCCGCCGAGATGCCGGCTGCGCATCTCGGCAGGTACGGGTGTCTCGTTGCGGCGGGCCGGCCGGGCCGGCTCGCCGCAACGAGGGGTCGACCCGGTGTCAGACGAGGCAGACCACGAACAGCGGCACTCCGACGACCGGAACGAAGAGCAACGGAACGCACACGACACCGAACGGGCCGAGGACCGCCGGCTGGACGGATTCCGCGATCGGGGCAGGCGCGGTGGGGACTGCGGGGGCCGCTGTCGCGGCACCGGTGCCGAGGGCGATCATGGGGGCCATGGCGGTCGCCGCTACCGCCGCGCGAAACGTAGTCCTGCTCATGGTGTTTCTCCTCGCGTCGCGTGCCGCGACCGGTACGCGCCCACGGCACGGAAATGGATCGGCTGTATATCAGCATCGCCGACGAACCCGACGCCGGGCGACGGGGAAAACCCTGCATCGCGACGACTCGGGCATGGCCACGTACCGACGGGTCTCGTTTCGGTCGAGGCCGGCCCCGATGCTTCCATTTCGGTTGAGAAGAGGGCGCCGGCCCCCGCCCGGGGGCTACGGTGAAGCTGTGCTGTTCGGGCGGGGACCGGAATGCGCACGCATCGATCGGCTGCTTGCCGCACTCCGGCAGGGAGCGGGTGGAGCAGTGGTGCTGAGCGGGGAAGCGGGAATCGGCAAGACCGCCCTCCTCGACTACGCCCGCGAGCATGCCTCCGGGCTCGGGGTGCTGTCGGTGACGGGTGCGGAAGCCGAGGCCCCGATCCCCTTCGCGGCGCTCGAACGCCTGCTGGCGCCGGTGCCGGGGCCCATTGCGTCGCTGCCCAGGGTGCGCCCGTTGTGCGGCTCCACCGCGCGCGAAATTCCCGGGCCGGAGGACCGATTCGCGATCTACGCCGGATTCTTCCGGATTTTGACAGCGGCCGCACGCAGCGCGGCACTGCTGGTGGTGATCGACGATGCGCAGTGGCTGGACCGGCCGACCCTG